>DAHWDR010000419.1:0-6416 GCA_027330745.1 Acetobacteraceae bacterium
CTGCCGCCCGATCAGCTGATCGGGCCGGTAATGCACGGTGATCTGCGCCGAGGACGTCCGCCGCCCCAGCTCCGCCCCGAAATCGATCACCAGCCGGATCGCCGGCTTGCGCGCGCCTTCCAGCAGCGCCGCGTCCACCACGGTGCCGACCCGGATATCCAGCCGCTCGAAATCGGCCAGGCTCACCTGCTCGCTCATGCCCCACCCTTCCAGCGTTGCCAGCCGTCGCGGCGCAGCGCGCAAGCCGGGCAGTCTCCGCAGCCATAGCCCCAGGGATGCCGGCGCGACCGGTCGCCAAGGTAGCAACTGTGCGACCATTCCTCGATCAGCGCCACCAGCGCTCCCCCGCCCAGCGCCTCGGCCAGCGCCCAGGTGGCCGCCTTGTCGCGCCACATCAGCGGCGTTTCGATCACGAACCGGCGCCCCAGTCCCAGATTGAGCGCGAGCTGCATCGCCTTGATGGTATCGTCGCGGCAATCGGGGTAGCCGGAATAATCGGTCTCGCACATCCCAGCCACGATCCGCCGCAGACCGCGCCGGTAGGCGAGGGACGCGGCCAGGGTCAGGAACAACAGGTTCCGCCCCGGCACGAAGGTGCTGGGCAGGCCGTCTTCATTCATGGCGATGGTTTGCTCGGCGGTCAGCGCGGTGGCGCCCACCGCATCCATCGCCCCCCCGAGCGCGATCACATGGTCCGCGCCGAGCCTTCCGCCCCAGTCGGCCAGCCGCGCCATCCCCTCGCGCAGCGGCGCCCGGCAGGTCAGCTCCACCGCGTGGCGCTGACCGTAGGCGAAGCCGATGGTCTCCACATGCGGATAGCGCGCCAGCGCCCAGGCGAGGCAGGTGGCGGAATCCTGTCCGCCCGAGAACAGCACCAGCGCGGAGTCCGCTGCCGCCATCTCACAAATCCTCCACCCGCTCCACCCCGGGCAGCTGGCCCAGCGCCTGAATCAGCGTCGGGGTCACGCCGAACCCGCCAGGCAGGGCGAGTTCCACCCGTCGATCGCGGTCAGTGCGCGCCAGCAGGAACACCCGCCCGCGTCCGCCGGCGCCGCGAGACAGCACGGCGCGGATCGGGTCCAGCGCCGCGGTCTCGGCCAGCCAGACCCGGATTCCCGCCCCCACCGCGGCGGCGGCGCGCTCGAGCGGCGCGATGTCGAACGCGGTCGCGCGCAGGCTCTCGCCCTGGGTCTGCAGCTCGGCGCCGATCAGCAGGTTGGTGCCCGCCGCGATCAGCTCCCGCGCCGCGTGCAGCACTTCCGAAAATACGGTGACCTCGGTGGAGCCGGAACTGTCGGTCAGCCGCACGAAGGCCATGCGGTTGCCGGTGCGGGTGGCGCGTTCCTTCACCGCCACCACGGTGCCGGCGATCTTGACCCGGGTTTCTCCCGCCCCGGCGCGAGCGGGCAGATCGGCGATGCGCACCGCGCGCAGCCGGCGCAGCGCCTGGGCATAGGCGTCCAGCGGATGCGCGGTCAGGTGAAAGCCGATCGCTTCCGCCTCGAAGCCCAGCCGTTCCAGCGGCGGCCAGTCGGGCACCTCGGGCAGGCGCAGCGGCTCCGGCCGGCCGGCGGCGCCGAACAACCCGGCCTGGCCGGAGGAGGCCTCGGCAGCGGTCGCCTGCGCCCGGCGGAGAATGGTTTCCGCCGCCGCGAACAGCCGGGCCCGGTTGGGTTCGAGGCTGTCGAAGGCGCCGGCGCGGATCAGATTCTCGAGCTGCATCTTGTTGAGCTGGCACCGACCGACCCGGGCCGCGAAATCGGCGAGATCGGCAAACGGGCGCTTGCGGCGCGCATCCTCGAGCGATTTCATCGCCGCGAACCCCACCTTCTTCACCGCCGCCAGCGCGTAGCGTATGACAAGCCGGCCACCCGGCCCGTCCCCCACCGTGAAATCAGCATCCGAGGCGTTGATGTCGGGCGGCAGGATCGGGATGCCGGCGCGTTCGGCTTCCTGTTTCAGCGCCGCCAGCCGGTCGGTGTTGGCGATCGCCAGGCTCATCGACGCGGCCAGGAACACTTCCGGATGGTTCGCCTTCAGCCAGGCGGTCTGGTAGGCCACCAACGCATAGGCGGCGGCGTGCGATTTGTTGAACCCGTAATCGGCGAATTTCGCCATCAGGTCGAACACTTCCTCGGCCTTGGCGGGGTCGATCCCGCGCGCGGTGGCACCCTTGAGGAAGATCGCGCGCTGCGCCTCCATCTCGCTGCGGATCTTCTTGCCCATCGCCCGGCGCAGCAAATCCGCCGCCCCCAGCGAGTAGCCGCCCATGCGCTGGGCGATCTGCATCACCTGCTCCTGATAGACGATGATGCCGTAAGTCTCGCCCAGGATGTCGGCGAGGTCGGGGTGCGGCGGTTCCCAGGCCTCGCCATGCTTGCGCCGGCAATAATCGGGGATGTTGGCCATCGGCCCGGGCCGGTACAGCGCGCCGAGGGCGATCAGGTCCTCGAACCGGTCGGGGCGCATCTGGCGCAGCGCGTCGCGCATCCCCTGGCCTTCGAACTGGAACACCCCGCCGGCGTCGCCGCGGGACAGCATCTCGTAGGTTCGCGCATCGTCCAGCGGCAGCGCGGCGAGATCGACCTTGATCCGGAGTTCTTTCAGGAAGCCACGGGCGCGGTCGAGGATGGTGAGGGTGGTGAGCCCGAGGAAATCGAACTTCACCAGCCCCGCCTGCTCGACATATTTCATCGAATACTGGGTGACCAGGTATTCCGAACGCAGGTCGCGATAGAGCGGCACCAGCTCGATCAGCGGGCGGTCGCCGATCACCACCCCGGCGGCGTGGGTGGAGGCGTGGCGGTACAGCCCCTCGATCCGCTGCGCGGTCTCGAGCAGGCGGCGCACCGCCTCGTCGTCCTCGCGCATCTGTTGCAACCGCGGCTCGCCGGCCACCGCCTCGGCCAGGGTCACCGGCTTGGCCGGGTTGTTCGGAATGAGCTCGGCGATGCGGTTGACCTGGCCGAACGGCAGCCCGAGCACCCGGCCCACGTCGCGCACCGCGGCACGGGCCTGCAGCTTGCCGAAGGTGATGATCTGCGCCACCCGATCGGCGCCGTATTCGCCGCGCACGTAGTCGATCACTTTGTCCCGTCCCTCCTGACAGAAATCGATGTCGAAATCCGGCATCGACACGCGCTCGGGGTTGAGGAAGCGTTCGAACAGCAGGTTGAATCGCAGCGGATCGATATCGGTGATGGTGAGCGCCCAGGCCACCAGCGAGCCGGCGCCCGAGCCGCGCCCAGGCCCCACCGGAATACCCTGCGCCTTGGCCCATTGGATGAAGTCGGCCACGATGAGGAAATAGCCGGCGAAGCCCATGCGTTCGATCACGCCGAGCTCGTAGTCCAGCCGTTCCCGGTAGCGCCGTTCGGTCTCCGCGTCGGCGCCGCGGGCGGCAAGGCGGGCGGCGAGGCCTTCGGCGGCCATCCCCCGGATCGTCTCCTCTTCGGTCTGGCCGGGGCGCACCTTGGGGCTGCGCGGCAGCAGCGGCTTGCGGGTCTCCGCCATCACCGCGCAGCGGCGCGCGATCGCCAGCGTGTTGTCGCAGGCCTCCGGCAGGTCGGCGAAGCGCAGCCGCATCTCCCCGGCCGGCTTGAACCAGGCTTCCGGGCTGACCCGGCGGCGGTCCGGATCGGCGAGTTGCCGGCCCTCGGCGATGCAGAGCAGCGCGGCGTGCGGTTCGGCCATGTCCGGGGTGGCGAAATAGCAATCGTTGGTGGCGACCAGCGGCAGGTCGCGCGCGTCGGCCAGCGCGATCAGCCCGGGTTCCAGCGCCCGGTCCGCCTCGTCGTGGCGGTGCAGTTCGATCGCCATCCGGTCGGGGAAGGCTTCGGCGAGCGCGTCGCGCAGGCGTTCGGCCTCGGCGCGCTGGCCGTCCGCGAGCAGCCGCCCCAGCGGCCCGGCGGTGCCGCCCGAGAGCAGGATCAGCCCGCCGGCCTGGGCGGCGATGGTCTCGAGCGGGAGTTGCGGCTTGAGACCGGGTTCGGTGTCGAGGAAGCCGAGCGAGGACAGGCGTTGCAGATGGGCGAGCCCGGCCGCGTCCTGGGCGAGCAGCACCAGCGGATCGGGCGGCTGGCGCGCATCGGCGCGGGTAAGGGCGAGCTGGCAGCCGATGATGGGCTGCACCCCGCGCCCGGCGCAGGATTGCGAGAACTCGAGCGCGCCGAACAGGTTGCCGGTGTCGGTGATGGCGACGGCGGGCATGCGCGCGGCGGCAGCGAGGGTGGCGAGCTTGTCGGGCTTGATGGCGCCTTCACTCAGCGAATAGGCGGAATGGGCGCGCAGGTGGACGAAATCGGCGTGGGACATCGGGGGAGTTTACACGCCCCGTCGAGTCCGGTGGAAGGCTGGGCGCGAAACCGCCTCAACCGATCGTGACGGCGGCGCGGATGGCCGTACCGCCTGGCTCGACCACATCCCGTTCATCACCCCACCCAACGCCGCGGACGGATTATGGCAGCATTGATACCGCATGACTCCCCATCCATCGTAATCGTTCATTTGGCGCATCAGGTCAGCGCTTGGCTGGTCGGCTGGCCGCCTGCGGTGGTGACGTTCGTGCTTGCCGTGCTTGCGCTGCTGCTTGCCTTCGCGCTGTACGCGATCTTGGTTCGCGCCGTGCCGCGCCGGCTACGCCTGCATCGGCGCGGTTTGGATCGGCTGGTCCGGCGAGCGCGGCTTCCGTTGTTCTTCGGTCTTGCCATTCTGATGCTCGGTATCGCGCTGCCGGCTGCACCGCTGTCAGCCGCCGGGATGCGGGTCGCAACGCATGTGCTCAGCGCGATGGTTGTGATCCTGCTCGGTTGGAGCGCGATTCTCGCCGTCGATCTGCTCGCCGAACGCCAGCTGTCGCGCCATCATGACAACATCCAGAACGATCCAATGGTACGACGGCACGCGACCCAATGGCAGGTGCTGCGCCGGGCCTGCCACGTCCTGACGATCGTGGTGACCGCGGCAGCAGCGCTGATGGCATTCCCGGGCGTGCGCAGCTACGGCGTCAGCCTGCTTGCCTCGGCCGGCGCCGCCGGGCTCGTGCTTGGCCTCGCCGCCCGGCCGATGCTGTCGAATCTGATCGCTGGCATCCAGATCGCCATCACCCAGCCGCTGCGCATCGAGGACGCGGTGGTGATCAACGGTCAGTGGGGCTGGATCGAGGAGATCACCTCCACCTACGTCGTGGTGCGGATCTGGAACTGGCAGCGCATGGTGGTGCCACTGGCCTGGCTGTTGGAGAACCCGTTTCAGAACTGGACCCGCGACAGCGCGGAGCTGATCGGCGAAGTCCACTGGATGGTGGATTATACGGCGCCGATCGACGCGATGCGCTGCAAGCTCGACGAGATAGTGCACGCCAGCAAGCTCTGGAGCGGCAAGGTCGTCGTGCTGCAGGTCACGCACGCATTGGCGCAGACGATGGAACTGCGCGCGCTGGTCTCGGCGCGCAATTCCAGCGAGGCGTGGGACCTACGCTGCCTGGTGCGCGAACAGATGATCGCGTTCCTGCAGGAGAAATATCCGCACGCCTTGCCGAAGCAGCGTCTCGAGATCAGCCCGGACGGCGCCGAGGCGCTGCGGCCGGCCGCATAGGCCCCCGGCGAGCGGAAACGTTTGCAGTCAGGCGGACATCCGTACCCTCGTAAAGCGGTGCGCTTGCCGTCCCAGATCGCGCCTTCGCTGAGCGAACAGGCGGAGTGGAGGTGGAGATGGACGAAATCGGCGCGGCGTATGGGGGCGGCGAGTCGCGGGAGAGGGACGGGATCAGCCGTCCAGCAGGCGGGCGACCAGGGCATCGATCCGCGCCGCGATGCCGTTCCCGATCAGGGCGTCGCGGATGGCGCGGCGCTGGCGGGTGAAATGGGCGCCCTCGGGCAGGGTGACGGTGGCGGCGACCTGCTCGGCGGCGGCGGCGGCGGCGGCGAGGTCGCGGTGCAGCGCCTCCCGCCGGTCGTATTCGGGAATGCGGAGTTCCCAGATCAGGTTGTCGAAATGGCGCGCACCGCCCTGGCCCTTGGCCTGCATCGGGGCGATACGCAGCCGGGCCGTATCGCTGTTCAGAACGGCACACAGATATCGTGCTTCGGCGGCGCTCCGGGCCGCGGCCCAGTACGCCATGTGATCGACCAGGACCCGGATGTCCGTCAGCGTTGTCGCGGCAAACAAGGTACCCGCCTTCGCATACACCACCCGCGTCGCCGCGACCGGCAATTGCGCCGACAGCTTCCGCATGTAGTCGATCTGCTCCACCAACGTCATGCGCGGCGTCCCGTCCGCCCGCTTCGCGCAATGGGCGGACCATTTCGCCTCCGCATCCCGCAGCCATGCCGCGAGATGCCGGAACCCGCCCTCGGCCGCCCCGCGGCTGGTCAGCACCTCGCGCTCCCGCACCGGCACCACGCAAAGCGGCGCCG
>DAHWDR010000032.1:0-2240 GCA_027330745.1 Acetobacteraceae bacterium
CTTCTGGTAAGGCTGCTGTTCTGCCTGTTCGCCGACGACACCGGCATCTTCGAGCCACGCGACAGTTTCGAGGCGCTGATCCGCGATCGCACCGCCGCCGACGGGGCCGATACCGGCGCCTGGCTCGCGGCGCTGTTCGACGTGCTCAACACGCCCGAACCCAACCGCCAGCGCGCGCTGGACGAGGACCTGCGCGCCTTTCCTTATATCGACGGCGCGCTGTTTGCCGAACGCCTGCCGGTGCCGGCGTTCTCCACCAGGATGCGCGACCTTCTGCTCGAAGCCTGTGCATTTTCCTGGGATGCGATCTCGCCGGCGATCTTCGGCGCTCTGTTCCAGTCGGTGATGGACCCGGCCGCACGGCGTGCCCAGGGCGCGCATTACACCACCGAGAAGAACATACTGAAGGTGATCGAGCCGCTGTTCCTGGATCGGCTTCGCGCCGAATTTTCCCGCATACGCGACCGTCGGGACCGTGGCCGTGCCGCCGCGCTGCGCGCATTCCAGGATCGGGTGGCCGGGCTGCGCTTCCTGGACCCCGCCTGCGGATGCGGTAATTTCCTGGTCATCGCCTACAGGGAATTGCGAGCACTTGAACTCGAAATACTGGTCGCGCTCAATCCGCGCGGGCAACGCGATCTCGATATCGCGGCGCTGTCGAAAGTGGATGTCGGCCAGTTTTACGGCATCGAGATCAATGAGTTTCCGGCGCGCATTGGCGAGGTGGCGATGTGGATGATGGATCACATCATGAACGTCCGGCTGTCGTTGCAGTTTGGCGAGGTGTTCGCCCGCATCCCGCTGAAGGCGGCGCCGCATATCCACTGCGCCGATGCGCTCGAAATCCGGTGGGAGACGGTGCTGGACCCGACATGCTGCGACTACATCATGGGCAACCCGCCGTTCATTGGCTTCGTGATGCGCGGCGCACATCAGCAGGATCAGGCGGCCGCGCTGATGCGCGCGCTCGGCGCGGGCGGAACCCGGCTGGATTATGTTGCCGCATGGTTCCTTAAGGCGGCGGCCTACGCCCAGACCGGCGCGGCGCAGATCGGATTCGTCGCCACCAATTCGATCACCCAGGGCGAGCAGGTGGCGCAGCTATGGCCGACGTTGCTCGGGCGTTACCGGATGCAGATCACCTTCGCGCACCGAACCTTCCGGTGGGGTTCGGACGCGCCCGGCGCGGCGCATGTGTTCTGCGTGGTGATCGGTCTGGCGCGTGATCCGGTCGATGCGGAACGGCGCCTGTTCTCCTACCGCGACGATCAGGCCGAACCGGAGGAATCGCGGCATCGCGTGCTCTCTCCCTATCTGATCGATGCCTCCGCCTTGCGGGATCCCGCTCTGGTGGTGACCCGCGGCCGTGCCCCCGGGGCGGGAATGCCGGTATTGCGCGTCGGCACCAAGCCGGTCGATGGCGGCCATTTCATCATGGACGATGCCCATCGGGAAGCGTTTCTCCGCGCCGAGCCGCGGGCCGAGTCCCTGATCCGCCCCTTCGTCGGCTCGCGGGAATTAATCCATGGTGGCTCGCGCTGGATTCTGACGCTCCATGGCGTCTCCCCGGCGGCCATTCGTGCGATGCCGGCGGTCCGCGACGCCGTCGAGGCCGTACGCCGCTACCGGATGGGTGAGCGCCCCAGCCGCGGACGCACCCGGCCCGAGCGCTATGGCTCGCGCAGGTTGTCCCGCGCGATGGCGACGCGCCCCACCGAATTTCATGTCACCGTACTACCGGAACGCCCGTTCCTCGCCATCCCTGAAGTCAGCTCGGAAAGCCGGTCCTGGCTGCCGATCGCATGGCTGCACCCGCCCACGGTACCAAGTAACAAGCTGCTCGTTGCCGAGAACGTGACGCTGGCCCAGTTCGCACTCATCACTTCGCGGATGCACCTGGTCTGGGCCCGGTTCGTGGGTGGGCGGCTCGGCAACGGTATCCAGTACTCGCCCGGCATCTGCTACAATCCGTTCCCCTGGCCCGAGCTTCCCCCCGACGCCCTGCCCCGTCTCACCAGCCTCGGCCAGGCCATCCTTGACGCCCGCGCCGCCCACCCCGAAGCCTCCCTCGCCGACCTCTACGACCCAAACGTGATGCCCCCCGCGCTTCGCCGCGCCCATCAGGCGCTGGACCGCGCTGTGGACCGTCTCTACCGCACCGAGCCCTTCGCCGATGATCGGAACCGGGTCGAGCACCTTTTCGCGCTTTATGAACGCCGTCGCTCTCCGCTGACCCCGGA
>DAHWDR010000034.1:0-12188 GCA_027330745.1 Acetobacteraceae bacterium
TTGCCGACGATACCGACGGCCGAGATCACGCGATCCACCGTGATCGCCTGGCTCTTGCCGCCGGCTTCGACCGTGACGGTCACGTTGTCGGCGCCCTTGGCGACCGATTTCACGGCCGCCCCGGTCAGCAGCTTCATTCCCTGCTTCTCGAACGCTTTGTGCGCGAAGGCCGAGATTTCAGCGTCCTCCACCGGCAGGATGCGATCCAGCACTTCCACCACCGTGACTTCGGCGCCCATGTTGCGGTAGAAACTGGCGAATTCGATGCCGATCGCGCCGGAGCCGATCACCAGCAGGGATTTCGGCATCACCGGCGGGACCATGGCTTCCTTGTAGGACCAGATCAGCTTGCCGTCGGCTTCGATCCCGGGCAGCTGGCGGGCGCGGGCGCCGGTCGCCAGGATGATATGCGGCGCGGTCAGGGTGGCAACCGGCTTGCCGTCCTTGGTCACGGATACGGTGTTCTTGCCCGCCAGCTTGCCGGCACCGTCGAACACGGTGACCTTGTTCTTGCGCAACAGATGCGCGACGCCGGACGAAAGTTGTTTCGCCACCGCGCGCGAGCGCTTCACCACCGCGGCGAGTTCGAATTTCGCGGTGACCGGGGCGAAGCCGAACTCGGGGAGATGGCCCAGCAGATGATTGATCTCCGACGTACGCAGCAGCGCTTTGGTCGGGATGCAGCCCCAGTTCAGGCAGATGCCGCCCAGATGTTCGCGTTCCACGACGGCGGCCTTCATGCCGAGCTGCGCGGCGCGGATCGCGGCGACGTAGCCGCCGGGGCCGCCGCCGAGGACGATCAGGTCGAAGCTGGTATCGGGCATGGGATGGCTCCTTTTCTCAGGCGGCGAGGGCAGCCAGAGCGTCGCCCCGCAGCTGCATCACGGTCCAGTCCTGCATCGGCCGCGCGCCGAGCCGGTGGTAGAAATCGATCGAGGGTTGGTTCCAGTTCAAAACCCGCCATTCCATGCGCCGGCAACCCTCGGCGCGGGCGGTCCGCGCGAGATGGTGGAACAGGCCAAGTCCGATCCCGCTGCCACGATGGGCGGGTTCGACGAACAGGTCTTCCAGAAACAGATCGGGGCCACCTGCGAAGGTGCTGAATGTGTAATACCACAGGGCCATCCCGACCGGCGCCGCGCCGACCCAGGCCAACACCGCATGGGCGCGCGGGGCCGGCGCCGCCAACGCGCGGGCGAAATGGTCCGCGGTGGCGGTCACCTGATCGGCCAGGTGTTCGTATTCCGCCAGCGCGCGGACCAGGTGCAGGATATGCGGCGCATCCGCCGCGGTCGCGGGCCGCAGGACGAACGGATCAGACATGCGCCCTCCCCTGACTTTCACTCCCCCGACTTTCACCGCCCACCGAACCCCCGTCATGGCCGGGCCTGACCCGGCCATCCACCCCGGGACCGCGCCCGTCCAGGCACGCTTGATCACGCGCTCTGGTCGACCAGATCCGTCCAGTCCGGGTTCTGCGTCGTGATAAGCGCCACCTTCCACGCCCTTGGCCAAGGTTTGAGGCTGGTCTCGCGTTGGATCGCAGTGCGGATGTCGTCATGCGATTCGGCATAGACCAACCGTTTCAGATAGTGCTTCCGGACGAAGGCACTGCCCAACCCTTGTCGATGTTCCCCAAGCCGCCGCGCCGGATCGTTGGTGACGCCGATATACAGCGTGCCGTCCGGGTGGTTGGCCAGGATGTACACCCGCCCTCCGGACATGGCCGCACCCGATCACGCGGCGGGCACGAGCGGGGGGTGGATGGCCGGGTCAAGCCCGGCCATGACGGCGCGCGGCGCGGACGTGAGGGCGGGCGGTGCGGCCGTGAGGGGGCGCGGCGCGGCCGGGACCGGGCGACACCTTGTCACAGCATCAAACTCATCGGGTCTTCCACGACCGCCTTGAACGAAGCGAGCCATTCCGCCCCCAGCGCCCCGTCAACCACGCGGTGATCCACCGACAGGGTGCAGGTCATCACGGTGGCGATCGCCAGCGCCCCGTTCTTCACCACCGGCCGCTGTTGCCCCGCCGCCACCGCCAGGATCGCCGCTTGCGGCGGATTGATGACGGCGGCGAAATTCGACACCCCGAACATCCCCATGTTGGAGATCGAGAATCCGCCGCCCTGGAACTCCTCCGGCTTCAGCTTGCCCGCCTTGGCGCGCGCGCCCAGATCCTTCATCTCGGCGCTGATCGCCGCCAGCCCCTTCTGGTCCGCCTTGCGAACGATCGGCGTGATCAGACCGTCCGGAATCGAAACCGCTACGGAAATATCGACGTCGTCGTACAGAATGACGTTGTCCTCGGTATAGCTGGCGTTCACCTTCGGGATGCGGCGCAAGGTGACGGCGGCCGCCTTGATGATCAGATCGTTCACCGACAGCCGGAACGCGCCCGGCCCGTCTTTCGGGGACCGGGCATTGAGCTCCTCGCGCAGCTTCAGCAGCGCGTCGATCTCGATATCCATCGACACATAGAAATGCGGGATGTCGCGCTTCGCCTCGGTCAGGCGGCGCGCGATCACCTTGCGCATGGAACTGTTGGGCACCAGCCGGTGCGGCGCTGTTACCACCGGCGCCGGCGCCGCCGGGCGCGGGGCTGCGGCCCCGGCTGCGGTGGAAGCGGGCGCGGCGGCGGCGGGTTTGGCCAACGCCGCCTCGATATCCGCCTTCACGATCCGCCCGTGCGGGCCCGAGCCGGTCAGGCCGGCGGCATCGATCCCCGCCTGGGCCGCCATGCGCCGGGCCAAGGGGGAGATGAACACGCGCGCGCCGTTATGGACCGAGACTGGCGCAGCCGGCACGGTCGGGGGCCGGCTCGCGAGTTCCGGGGCCGCCACGATAGCGGCGGGCGCGGCAGCGGCCGGCGCGGCATCCGGGGCCGGCGCAGCCGGCGTGGGTGCGGCGGGCACCGCCTCCCCCTTCGCCACCAGCACCGCGATCGGCGCGTTCACCTTCACGCCTTCGGTGCCGTCGGCGACCAGGATCTTCCCCAGCACGCCTTCATCCACCGCTTCCACTTCCATGGTCGCCTTGTCGGTTTCAATCTCGGCGATCACGTCGCCGGACTTCACCGTGTCGCCTTCCTTCTTCAACCAGCGCGCCAGCGTCCCTTCCGTCATGGTCGGGGAAAGCGCCGGCATCAGGATGTTGGTCGCCATGTCCGCGTTCCCTTCTCAAACGATCCGCTTGACCGCATCGACCACCCAGCCGGGTTGCGGCAGCGCCAGCTTTTCCAGATTCGCCGCATACGGCAACGGCACATCCACCCCGTGCACCCGCACCGGCGGCGCGTCCAGCCAGTCGAACGCGCCCTCGATCACCGCCATTGCCACTTCGGCGCCGATGCCCGCGAACGGCCAGCCTTCCTCCACTGTCACCAGGCGGTTGGTTTTTTTCACGCTGGCGAGGATCGTTGCGGTATCCAGAGGACGCAGCGAGCGCAGGTTGATCACCTCCACCTCGATCCCCTGTTCCGCCAGGATCTTGGCCGCTTCCAGCGCGACACCCACCATGATGCTGAACGCAACGATGGTCACGCGATCGCCGGCGCGCTCGATCTTCGCGCGCCCGATCGGCAGGATGAAATCCTCGTCCACCGGGCAGTCATAGGTGTGTCCGTACAGGATTTCGTTTTCTAGGAAGATGACCGGATTGGGATCGCGGATCGCCGCCCGTAACAGCCCTTTCGCGTCGGCCGACGACCACGGCGCCAGCACCTTCAGGCCTGGCACATGCGCATACCAGCTTGCGTAGCATTGCGAATGCTGCGCGCCGACGCGCGAGGCGGCGCCGTTCGGCCCGCGGAACACGATCGGGCAGCCCATCTGTCCGCCCGACATATACAGCGTCTTGGCCGCCGAATTGATGATCTGGTCCATCGCCTGCATGGCGAAGTTGAAGGTCATGAACTCCACGATCGGACGCAGCCCGTTCAGCGCGGCGCCCACCGCCATGCCGGTGAAGCCGTGTTCGGTGATCGGCGTGTCGATCACCCGCTTGGGGCCGAACTCGTCCAGCAGGCCCTGGCTGATCTTGTAGGCGCCTTGATATTGCGCGACTTCTTCGCCCAGCAGGAACACGTCCGGATCGCGGCGCAGTTCGGCCGCCATCGCATCGCGCAGTGCTTCGCGGACGGTAATCGGCTTGGTCGGACCCCAGTCCTTGTCGGCTTCAGGTGCGGACGGGGGGCGGATGGCCGGCTCAAGGCCGGCCATGACGGGTTGCGCGGCGGGGGCTGCGGGTTGCGGGGCGGCAACCGGCGCGAGCGCGGACGCCGGCGTGGAGATCGCCACCGACACGTCCTCCCCGTTCGCCGCCAGCACCGCGATCGGGGTGTTCACCGCCACGCCCTCGGTGCCCTCGGCGACCAGGATGCGGGCCAGGCGGCCTTCATCGACCGCCTCCACCTCCATCGTCGCCTTGTCGGTTTCGATCTCGGCGATCACGTCGCCGGCGCGTACCGCGTCCCCCTCGGATTTCAGCCAGCGCGCCAGCTTGCCTTCCGTCATAGTGGGCGACAGGGCGGGCATCAGGATCTGGGTGGTCATCGCTCAGCCCTCCACCAGCACGTCGGTGAACAATGCGGCCGGGTCCGGTTCGGGGCTGGATTGCGCGAAATCCGCTGCCTCCTGAATGACCGCCTTCACCTCATCGTCGATCGCCTTGAACGTCGCTTCGTCAACGCCGAGCGCTTCCAGCTTGTGGCGCGCACCCTCGATGCAATCATGCTGGGTGCGCATCATCTGCACTTCCTCGCGGGTGCGGTAGCGCGCCGGATCGGACATGGAATGGCCGCGATACCGGTAGGTTTTCATCTCCAGCAGATACGGCCCCTTGCCGGCGCGGCAGGCGGCCACGGCGATCTCGGCGGCAGCCTTGACCGCCAGCACGTCCATCCCGTCCACCTGCATCCCCGCGATCCCCCACGGCGCCCCGTTCTTCGACAGATCGCGCGAAGCCGAGGCCCGATCCACGCTGGTCCCCATGCCGTATTTGTTGTTCTCGATCACGAACACGACCGGCAGCTTCATCAGCGCGGCCAGGTTGAAGCTCTCGAACACCTGGCCCTGGTTCGACGCGCCTTCCCCGAAATAGGTCACGGACACCCGGTCATTGCCGCGATACCAGTCCGAGAAGCCCAGCCCCAGCCCCAGGCTGACCTGCGCGCCGACGATCCCGTGCCCGCCGAAGAAATGGGTCTTCTTGCTGAACATGTGCATGGACCCGCCCTTGCCATGCGAATACCCGGTCGCGCGACCGGTCAGCTCGGCCATCACGCCTTTCGGGTCCATCCCGGTGGCCAGCATATGCCCGTGGTCGCGATACGAGGTGATGACCTGATCGCCCGGCCCGGTCGCCAGCTGCATCCCGACCACCACCGCTTCCTGGCCGATATACAAATGGCAGAAGCCGCCGATCAGGCCCATGCCATAGAGCTGGCCGGCTTTTTCCTCGAACCGGCGGATCCGCAACATATCGCGATAGGCGCGCAGCAGCAGGTCCTTGTCGGGCGCGACCTCACGCGGTTTGATGCGCCGCGTCTTGTCGGCTGTCTGGGCCATGGCGTGCCTCCCGGTCGCGAATAGGTTTCCCGTCAGCACTATCGTCCAGACCCCACCCAAGGCAAGCCGGCTGGGCGATAATTGGCTTATGGTGCAATGCGATAGCGGGTGTTAGCCGAATTGTGGTTAACCAGTTGACCGTGGCCCCGCTTGATCTGGCGCTCCAGAATAATCTTGCGCTGCCACTCCGGTCACAGCAATTAAACATCGGCTCCGCCGGAAAATTCGCAGCGCGGTTACCGGCTCAGTACAATCGCTGGCCCGACGGATAGGGGACCAGGATGTCGTGCGGATTGGACAGATTCAGCATCTCGCGCGCCCGTTCGTTCAGCAGATCAAGGTCCAGCTGCCCGCTGCGCAGCGCCGCCACCTTGTGCGCCCAGCGCGTCTCCCGCAGCCGCAGCCCGGCCAGGTCCGCGTCCGCCTGCACCAGCAGCGCCTGGCGCTTGTGATAGGCCACCAGCCCGTGCGGCCCCTGCATCGCGCTGTAGCCGAACACCCCGGCCAGGCCGAGAAACAGGACCGGTGCCGCGGCGGCGCGGGCGCGGCGTTTCATCTCCCGGGCGAAACCCATGGCGGACTCCAGAATCTGACGTGGCCAGCTTACCGGAACTTCACCCCGGGCGATACCAGGGCGGATCGCGCCGCGCCTGAAACGCAGCCGTTCCGTCCCGCGCCTCCGCCGTCCCGCGCTGCGCCGCGCCTTCATGCGCCAGCAGCGCCACGTCGCGCGCGTCCAGCAGCAGCCCGTTGGCGCCCAGGAATGACCGCTTGGTGAGCGCCACCGCCCCCGGCGCACCGCGCAGGATCGCGTCCAGGACCGCCGCCAGCCGTGCCTCGATCGCCGCGGCCGCCACCACCTCGTGCACCAGGCCGATCCGCAGCGCCTCGGCGGCGTCGAAGCGTTCCCCGGTCAGCGCATAGCGGCGCGTCTGGCGCAGCCCGATCGCATGGACCATGTGGGTGGAAATCGGCGTCGGCGCCACGCCCACCCGCACCTCGGTGATGCCGAACTGCGCCGCTGGCGTGGCCAGCGCCACGTCCACGCAGCAGGCAATCCCGGCGCCGCCGCCGAAACACGCCCCGTGGATCACCGCGATCGTGGGCCGAGGAAACTCGTTCAGCAGCTGCATTGCGCGCGTGGTGGCGACCGAGGCCGCCTCGTTGCGCTCCGGCGCATAGCGGGTCGCCTCGGCCAGCCAGTTGATGTCCGCCCCGGCCTGGAAATGCTTCCCGGCGCCGCGGATCACCAGCGCCCGCAGATCGGGATCGGCGGCCAGCTGCTCCAGCCCGGCGATCAGCGCGTCCAGCAGATCGGCGTTGTAGGCATTGCCGATCTCCGGGCGGTTGAGCGTGACGGTCGCCACGCCGGAGGCAGCGGTCTCGCACAGCACCAGCGCCATCGGTGATACCTCCAGGATGCAAAGACCCGGAGCATAGCGCCGCCCCTCCCCGCACCGCTATAAGGGGACGCCCTGTGGGAGCTCCCGATGCGTCCGCCGTTCCGCCGCCTGTTGCGCCTCGCCCTGCTCTGCGGTTTCCCCGCGCTGGCCGGCGCGGCCACGCCGCCCGCGGCGGTGGCACCCGTCGCGCCGGCCGCCGTCACGGCGCTGCCGCCGCTCAAGAACAAGCTGCACAGCTTGTCCGTCATCGCCTTCGCCGGCGGCACCAATCTGCCGCTATGGGTGGCGCAGCGGCAGGGGTTCTTCGCCAGCCAGGGCGTGCAGGTGCAGCTCAGCTATACCCCCGGCTCGGTCTATCAGATGTCGAATCTGATCGCGGGAAACTACGATATCGCCATGACCGCGCTTGATAACGTGGTCGCCTATGACGAGGGCCAGGGCGCCTGGCCGACCCCCACCAACCCCGATCTGGTCGCGGTGCTGGGCGCCGATGACTATTTCCTGTCGCTGGTCTCGCAGAAGCCGTTCCCGACCATCGCCAGCCTGCGCGGCCAGACGCTGTCGGTGGACGCGCCGACCACCGGTTTTGCCTTCGTCCTGAACGCGCTGCTGGCCAAGAACGGCGTGCCGCCCGACCAGGTGCATCTGGTGCAGAAGGGCGGCGTGTATTTCCGCTATCTGGACATGCTGAAGAACCCGAAAGACGCCGCGACGATCCAGATAACCCCGTTCGATCTGCTGTCGCAGGCGCACGGGATGCACGTACTCGCGCGGGTGCGCACCGCGCTGGGGCCGTATCAGGGGGAAGTGGCGGCGGTGCGCCAGGCCTGGGCGGTCAAGCACCGCTCCGAGGTGATCGGGTTCATCCGCGCCTATAAGCAGGCGCTGGCGTGGATGTTCCTACCCGCCAACCGCAGCGTGGACGCGGCGATCCTGATCGCGCATCTGCCATCGATGACCGCGCCCCTGGCCGAGCAGACGCTCAAAATCCTGCTTGAACCCAAGGGCGGGTTCGACCGTGACGCCGCCCCCGACCTGGCCGGGGTCAAGGCGGTGCTGGCGCTGCGCACCCACTACGCCACCCCGCATAAAGTGTTGGACAACCCGATGAAATACCTCGACCTGTCGTATCTGAACGCAGCCGCGCATTGAGCCGGAGAGGCATCATGGATTTCGGCATCGCCATCCCCAGCGCGGCAAACTCCTGGAAGATCGCCGCCCGCGCCGAAGCGTTGGGCTTCACCCATGCCTGGTTCTACGACACGCAGATGCTGTGCGCGGACCCGTTCGTGGCGATGGCGGCCACGGCGATGCACACCACGCGCATTCGCCTCGGCACCGGCGTCCTGGTGCCGTCCAACCGGATCGCGCCGGTGACCGCCGCGGCGTTCGCCTCGTTGAACGCGCTGGCGCCGGGGCGGATCGATTTCGGCGTCGGCACCGGCTTCACCGCCCGTCGCGCCATGGGCTTCGGCGCGATGACGCTGACCGCAACCGAGACCTATATCCACCAGGTCATGGGGTTGCTGGCGAATGAAACCGTGGCGTTCGCCATGGCCGGCGAGACCCATCCGATCCGCTTCCTGAATCCCGAGCTCGGGTTGATCAATACGCAGGACAAGGTGGCGCTGCATGTCTCGGCCTACGGGCCGCGGGCGCGGGCGCTGACCGCACGGCTGGGCGCCGGCTGGCTCAATTTTATCGGCGTGCCACGCTCCGGCACCACGGAGCTGGCGGAGATGCAGGCGGCCTGGAGCGCGGCGGGACGGGACGGGACGCTGCACGCCACCGCCTTCGCGCTGGGCTGCATCCTGGAACCGGGTGAGACGTTCGATTCCCCGCGCGCCCTGGCCGAGGCCGGGCCGCGCGCCGCGGTGCTGCTGCATCGCGCCGCCGACGAAGCGCTGGCCGGTCTGCCCAACAGCTCGAAAGTGCCGGACGCGGTGGCCGCCGAAGTCGCCGGCTATGTCGCGCGCGCCCGCGATTTCGCCCCCGCCGACGCGCGCTACCTGGAAAATCACCGCGGCCATCTGCTGTTCGTGAAGCCCGCGGAACGCCCCTTCGTCACCGCCGAGCTGATCCGCCAGACCACCTTCACCGGCACCGAGACGGAACTGCGCGACCGCATCGGCGATCTACGCGACGCCGGCTACACCCAGTTTGCGATCCAGGTGGTGCCGGGCCACGAGCAGGCCCTGGAAGGTTGGGGCCGCATCCGGGCCGCCTTCCTATGACCCGTTGCGGTTTCGTCGCGCTGCTGGGGGCACCGAACGCGGGCAAATCCACCTTGCTCAATCGCCTGACCGGGGCGCGGCTGTCGATTGTCACGCCGAAAGCGCAGACCACGCGCTTCCGCGTCCGCGGCGTGATGATGGCGGCCGACGCCCAGGTGATCCTGGTGGACACGCCCGGCATCTTCCGCCCGCGCCGGCGGCTGGACCGCGCCATGGTGGCCGCGGCCTGGAGCGGGGCGCGCGATGCCGACCTGGCGGTGCTGGTGGTGGACGCCCGCGCCGGCGTGACCGAGGGCGTGCGCGAGATCGCGGCCGGACTGGCCGCCACCGGCCGGCCCGCGTGGTTGTTGCTGAACAAGACCGATCTGCTGCCGCCCGCCCGCCTGCTGCCGCTGATCGCGACATTGACCGCCCTGGCCCGGTTCGCCGAGACCTTCCCGGTCAGCGCCGCGCACGGCGATGGGCTGGAGCCGTTGCGCGCGGCGCTGGCCGCGGCGATGCCCGAGGGACCGTTCCTCTATCCGCCCGACGAACTGACCGACCTGCCGGACCGGCTATATGCGGCCGAGCTGGTGCGCGAACAGGTGTTCCTGCAAACGCATGAGGAAATCCCCTATGCCACCACGGTGGAAACGGAATCCTGGCGCGATCAGCCGGATGGCTCGGCGCGGGTGGATGCCACGATCTACGTGAGCCGGCCTGGTCACAAAGCGATCCTGATCGGCGCCGGCGGCGCGCGCATCCGCGAGATCGGGGCGAAGGCGCGGGCGGCGCTGGCGCGCGAGCTTGGCCGCCCGGTGCATCTGTTCGTGAACGTGAAGGAACGCGCGGGCTGGGACGAGGAACGGGCACGGCTGCGCGCAATCGGTCTGGACGATCCTCCCTGACGGCAGGTTGTCGGCCGCGCCAACGGCGGCTAAGCCGGAGCGGAAGAGTCGTTCGGAGGTTCGCATGACGCCCAACACCACCCGCGTGTTCTACGTGAACGCGGTGTCCCATCCCGTGTTTCTGGAGATCCTGGCCACCCGCCCGGACGTGCATGTCGATCGTCTGCTGAACGACAGCCCCGAAGCCGCGGCGGCCCCGGTTCTGTCGCAGGCCCATGGCTACCAGATCGGCGCCACGCGCGACGAGCTCGCGCTGCCGTTCCATGGCACCGCGGAGTTGCTGGCGCAGACGCCGAACCTGCTGGTCGTGTCGTCCAACGGTGCCGGATACGACACGGTGGATGTGGACGCCTGCACGGCGGCCGGCGTGCTGGTGGTGAACCAGTCGGGCGGCAACAAGGAAGGTGTCGCGGAACACGTGCTGGGGCTGATGCTGGCCCTGTCGAAGCGCATCGGCGAGACCGACCGCTTCATGCGCGCCCACCCCGACATCCCGCGCACCGGATTCATGGGCCACGATATCCTGGGGCGCACGGTCGGCATTGTCGGTCTGGGCAACGTGGGCGCGCGGGTCGCGGAACTGTGCCGGGGTTTGTTTCGGATGCGGGTGCTGGCCTATGACCCGTATCTTTCGGCCGAGCAGATCGCGGCCAAGGGCGCGGAGCAGGTGCCGCTGGAAACGCTGCTGCGCGAAGCCCATTTCGTGTCCATCAACTGCCCGCGCAACAAGGAAACCCTGGGCATGATCGGCGCGGCGCAATACGCGCTGATGCGCGCGGACGCGTATTTTATCACCACAGCGCGCGGCGGCATCCATGACGAGGCGGCGCTGGCGGAGGCGCTGGCCGCGAAGCGCATCGCCGGCGCCGGGCTGGATGTGTGGGCGAAGGAGCCGCCCGATCCAGCGCACCCGCTGCTGCGGTTCGACAACGTGCTGGCCAGTCCGCATACCGCCGGCGTAACCCATGAATCCCGCCGCGAGATGGGCCGCTATGCAGCGGAACAGATGCTGGCGGTGCTGGACGGCAAGCGCCCGCCGCGGCTGATTAACCCGGAGGTATGGGGGGCGTATCGGGACCGGTTCGCGCGGGTCCGGGGGTTTGCGCCGGAGGGGTGACATCCCCCGCCCGCCCACACCGACGTCCACCCGTCTTGGCCGGGCTTGCCCCGGCCATCTACCCGGAAACGCCCGTGCCGGACCTCGCTCCCGCTTCTTTCGTGCGCGCCCTCAAGACCCAATGCCGGTCACGCATGCCGAAACGTCGTTCGCTCCCGCTGCATGTCCACCCGATATCCGGCGTTCATCCAGGACCGGCAATGGGAGTGCGAGCCAAAGGTTTCGTTCGCCCACCATGCAGGGTGCCGTCGTGCGCTTGGCGGAAGCGGCGCCCCTATGCACCGTTCGATCTCCGTGAAGCTCATCACCACCTCCGCAGTCGTGCGGCCGGCAAGGTCGCGACCTAACGGATCATATTTTCCGGTCATCTTCACCCCCTTTTATACGAATGCGCCTGCGGGTGCGCCGGTGATCGATATCGAATCCTGAGCGAACATCGCCTATCGAGCCTCCCGACCGACCGAAACGCGTGCCAGCCTACACGGCCGCCCGCGGCGCAACCTCCCGCTCCAGCCGCTCTCCAAGCACCAGCCCCGCGGTCTCGATCTCGAAATCCCGTTGCATGTTCATCCAGACCTCCGGCGTGGTGCCGAAATTCCGCGCGAGCCGCAAGGCCGTCTCCCCGGCAATCCCTCGCCGCTCCGCAACAATGGCCTGGACGCGCGTTAGCGGCACCGCCAGCGCCTTCGCCAGCCGATAGGCGGTCAGGTCCAGTGGCCGCATGAACTCCTCCCGCAACTGTTCGCCAGGATGGATCGGAGGCAGGTCACGCATGGCATTTATCCTCGGTGGTCATCCGCGATCCTGACCTGCTCGGCATGACCCTCCCGCCAGACGAAGCAGACCCGCCACGGGTCGTTCACCCCACCCCGCCCCGCACCTCGATCGCCGAGCGCAGCAGCGCCGCCGCGCGGTACACCCCGTGTACCATCTTCGAATACGGCAAGGTCACGAACAGCGCCAGGATCACGCCCAGATGCA
>DAHWDR010000051.1:0-2204 GCA_027330745.1 Acetobacteraceae bacterium
ACCGGCACCGACTTGGCGGCCGGAACCTTGCTCCGCTCGGCATGATGCCATAAGGGAATCAACGCGTTGGTCTCGGGGTAGTAAGTACCGATACAACCATCGGGGATGTCGTATTGCACCACCCGGAAGCCGGTCATCCGCCGCTCGCGGTCCTCCGCCGCGGTGACGATCGTCGCCTCGCCCCCCTCGTCCAGGCCAAGGCGATCCATATCGTTCCGGTTCATCAGCACCACCATGCGGCTGCCCTTGATGCCGCGGAAGCGATCGTCGTAGCCATAGATCGTCGTGTTGAACTGGTCGTTGCTGCGCAGCGTCATCATGCGCAACACGTCGCGCCGGTCCTCCGGCATGTCCGCATCTTCGTGCGTGCTTGGCGGCACGACGAAATTGGCGCGCCCGGTGGGGGTGTCCCAGATGCGCTCGCGCGCCGCAATCGCGCGGTGGAAGCCGCCCGGCTGGCCGAAGCGGCGGTTGAAGTCCGGGAAGCGATCCGGATAGGTCGCCTCGATCGCGTCGCGGATCAGGCTGTAATCGCCGGTCCAGACGTCCCAATCCACCCGCGGATTGGGTTCCAGCGTCGCCTTCGCCAGTTCGGCGACGATGCGGATTTCCGATAGCAGATGTGGGCTGGCCGGTGCGCGCATCCCCCGCGAGCGATGAACGCAGGACGTGCTGTCCTCCACGCTCACGACCTGCTTGCCGGTCGCCTGCGCATCGATCTCGATGCGGCCGAGGCAGGGCAGCAAATACGACACCCCGCCATGCACCAGGTGGCTGCGGTTCAGCTTGGTCGCGATCTGCACCGTCAGGCCCAGCCGTCCCCAGGCCTCCTCCATCGCCTCCCGCTCCGGGATGGCGCGCACGAAATTGCCGCCGAGGCCGACGAAGGCCTGTACCTTCCCGTCCAGGATCGCTTCGCAGGCTTCGACCGTGTTCAGCCCTTTCTCGCGCGGCGGCTGGAAGCCGTATTGCTCGGCCAGCCGATCGAGCGGCACCAGCTCCGGCTTTTCGGTGATGCCCACGGTCCGCTGGCCCTGGACGTTGGAATGCCCGCGGACCGGGCAGACCCCGGCGCCGGGCTTGCCGATATTGCCGCGCAACAGCAGCAGGTTCACGACCATCTGCACCGCCGCCACGCCGGCGCGGTGCTGCGTGAGCCCCATGCCGTAGATGCCGATGACCCGGTCGGCGCGCGCATAGACGGCCGCGGCCGCTTCCATTGCCGTGCGGCTGATCCCCGAGCGGTTTTCCAGCGCGGGCCAGGCCTGCGCCCGCGCCGCGGCCGCGAACGCCTCGAAGCCATGGGTGTGCTCGGCCAGGAAGGCGTGATCCAGCACGCGCGGCGCACCCGACGCGGCGGCATCGTCATCGGCCGCGATCAGCGCCTTGCAGATGCCGAACAGGGCGGCGATATCGCCGCCGGCCTTCACTTGGTGGTACTGCGAACTGATCCGGGTCGAGGCGTCCGTGAGCATCTCGGTCGGCGACTGCGGATTGACGAAGCGTTCCAGCCCGCGCTCGCGCAGCGGATTGAAGGTGACGATCGGCACCCCGCGGCGGCTGGCCTCCTGCAGGTCGTGCAGCATCCGCGGGCTGTTCGAACCCGCGTTCTGGCCGAAGAAAAAGATGCAATCGGCCTGCGGGAAATCTTCCAGGGTCACGGTGCCGACCGGCACGCCGATGCTCTCGGGCAGCGCGACCGAGGTGCTCTCGTGACACATGTTGGAGCTGTCGGGCAGGTTGTTGGTCCCGTACATGCGGGCGAACAGCGCATACATGTAGGACGCCTCCAGTGAGGCGCGGCCGGAGGCGTAGAATACGACCTGGGCCGGATCGCGCTGGCGCAGATCCGCGCCGATGGCGCGGAACGCCGCCTCCCAGGAGACCGGAACATAGGTGTCGGTGGTGGGGTCCCAGCGCAGCGGCTCGGTCAGGCGTCCCTGGGCCTCAAGGTCGTGATCGGACCAGGTCCGCAGTTCGGCGAGCGTGTGGGCGGCGAAGAACGCCGGGGTGCAGCGCGCGCTGGTGATTTCCCAGGCGGTCGCCTTGGCGCCGTTCTCGCAATACTCGAAGGGGCGCGGCCGGGCCGGCTTGCCCCAGGCGCAGCTTACGCAGGCGAAGCCGTCGGTCTTGTTCTGATGGGTCAGAAGAAGACTGCCGCCGAACGGCACGCCGGTGCGGAACAAAATATTGGCAAGCGATTT
>DAHWDR010000054.1:0-4247 GCA_027330745.1 Acetobacteraceae bacterium
TGATCCATCCTGTCCTCCGTGGCGCCCCGACAGGCCGCCTGGACCCGCGGCACGCAGCATCGGGGCATAAGCCTGCCAGGGAAAGTGCGAAACGCGGGTATGGGTCGGGCGAAAATCGGCATCCGTCCCGCCGCCCGTAACGCTTGCTCCGGCGCAACGGTCCCGATAGGGTTGCGCGTCACTTACGGGGTCCCTGCCATGGCCGCCGCGCGACCGGCCGCCGCCGCCCTCACGCCCGCCGAGCTTGGCGTGCTGCTCGATCGCGCCGGCCTCACGCTGAACCCGGGGCAGGTCGCCGACCTGGTGCTGGTCTGGCGCCAACTGGCCGGGATGGTGGCGCAGCTGCCGCGCGACCGGAAGCTGGCCGACGACCAGGCCTATGTCTTCCGCTTGCCAGTGCCGGACACCACGCCCCGGCACGCCGCCCCCCGCTTGGCCGCACCCCGACTGGCCGCTCCCCGACTGGCCGCACCCCGCCCGGCGGCGGCGAAGCCCCCGGCCCGGCCCCGCGCCAAGCGCCCGCCGGCCGCCAAAAAGAAGCGATGACCCCCCTCACCATCGCCGAGGCGGCGCGTCTGATCGCCGCCCGCAAGCTCGGCCCGGTCGAGCTGGCGCGCGATCTGCTGGCCCGCATCGCCGCGCTGGACCCAGTGCTGAACGCCTTCATCACCGTCACCGAACGTCAGGCGCTGACCGCCGCCCGCGCCGCCGAACGGCAGCTGGCCGCGGGGACGAAGCATCGGCTGCTCGGCATCCCGCTCGGCCTGAAGGACATCTACGAGACCGCGGGCATCCTGACGACCGCCCATTCCCGTCTGCTCGCCGACAACATCCCGACGACGGACGCGGAAACAGTGCGCCGGCTGCGCGCCGCCGGCGCCGTGATCCTGGGCAAGCTCGCCACCCATGAGTTCGCGATTGGCGGGCCGGCGCTGGATCTGCCCTGGCCGCCGGCGCGCAACCCGTGGGACCCGAAGCGCTTCACCGGCGGCTCCAGCTCCGGCTCCGGCGCGGCGGTGGCGGCCGGACTGGTGCTGGGGGCGACCGGGTCGGACACTGGCGGGTCGATCCGCCTGCCGGCGGCCTATTGCGGCATCGCCGGGCTGAAACCCACGCCGGGCCTGGTCTCCCGCCGCGGCGTGATCCCGCTGGCGCCCAGCCTGGACACCGCCGGGCCGATGGCCTGGACCGCCGAGGATTGCGCGATCCTGCTGGAAACCCTCGCCGGGCACGATCCGGCGGACCCGGCCTCGGTCGCGGCCCCGCGCGTGGCCTATGCCACCGGTCTCGGCGCGTCGTTGAAGGGCCTGCGTGTCGGCGTGCTGCGCCGCTTCTTCGAACGCGACGCCCCGGCCACCCCGGAAACCCTGCGCCTGATGGCCGAAACCGAACGCCTGCTGCGCGCGCTCGGCTGCGTGGTGGAAACCGTCGAGCCGCCGCCGCTGGCCGACTACAACGCCGTCGGCCGGGTGCTGATCTGCGCCGAAGCCTACGCGCTTCACGAAGCCCGTCTGAAGACGCGGCTCGCCGATTACTCGCGCGCGTTCCGCGTGCGTGTCCTGGGCGGCGCGCTGCTGACCGCTGCCGACTACATCGCCGCGCAGCGCCGTCGCACCGAGCTGATCGCCGCCACCGCCGCCCTGTTCGCCCGCCACGACATCCTGCTGTCCGTTCCCACCCCGGGCGCGGCGCCGCTGCTGACCGAGCAGCGTCCCGATGACGGCTTCGCCCGCCCGTTCCTGACCACCGCGGCCAATGTGGCGGCGGTGCCGTCCCTGGTGGTCTGCGGGGCCTTCACCGCCGCCGGCCTGCCGCTGGGGGTCGAGCTGATGGGACGGCCCTGGGACGAGGCGACCGTGCTGCGCGTCGGGCACCAGCTGGAGACAGCGGCCGGCACCCGCGCGCGGCGGCCTCAGGTAGCGATCGAGTAGCCGCCATCCACCGGGATCGCCGTCCCGGTCACGAAATCCGATCCCTTCCCGGCCAGGAATACGGCCACCCCGGACAGATCCTCGGGCACCCCCCAGCGGCCGGCCGGAGTGCGGGCGGCGACCCGATCCTGCAAGCCCTCCACCTGGCGGCGCGCGGTCCGGGTCAGATCGGTGTCGATCCAGCCCGGCAGCACCGCGTTCACCTGGATGTTGTCCTTCGCCCAGGCGGTTGCCAGCGCCCGGCTCATTTGCACGATCCCGCCCTTGCTGGCGGCGTAGGGCGTGGCATAGGGCGCGCCGAACAGGGTCATCATCGAGCCGATATTGATCATCTTCCCCCCGCCCGCCGCGACCATCGCGGGATAGGCGGCCTGGGAGCACAGGAACGCCCCGGTCAGGTTGGTGTCCAATACGTGATGCCACTCGGCTTCGGTGAAATCCTGCGGCATCTTGCGGATCGAGGTGCCGGCGTTGTTGACCAGGATATCCAGCCGGCCGAACCGGGCGATGGTCTCGGCCACCAGATCGCGGCAGGCCGCGCCCTTGGTGACGTCGGCGGCGATGAAGGCCGTGTCCGGCCCCAGCGTGGCCAGCGCCGCCGTGGCCTTGCCCGCGTCGCGCCCGGACAGCACCACGCGCGCGCCGGCGCCCGCCAAACCCCGCGCCATGCCCAGGCCGATGCCGCCGTTGCCGCCGGTGACGATCGCAACCTTACCGGTCAGATCAAAGAGATTCACGACGTGTTCCCCCCATGTTGCCCGCCCGCGCCCTTGGCGCCGGCCGGGACGGATGCAATAAGCGCGACCGATGCGCTACCTGTACCATCTTCCGCTGTCCCCCTTTTCGCGCAAGGTCCGATTGCTGCTGGCCGAAAAGCGCCTGCCGTTCGAGTTGCGGGTCGAGAAAGTGTGGGAACGCCGCAGCGAATATCTGGACCTGAACCCGGCCGGCACCGTCCCCACCCTGCTGGAAGACGGCGGCCTGGCGATCCCGGATTCCACGGTCATCGCCGAGTATCTGGAGGAAGCCTACCCGGACACCTCGCTCCTCGGCCGCGGCCACGCGGAGCGGGTGGAAGCCCGCCGCCTGGCCGCCTGGTTCGACGGCAAGTTCTACACCGAGGTCACCGATCGGCTGCTGGGCGAGAAATACATGAAGCGCCTGACCGGGCGCGGCAATCCGGACGCCGGCGCGCTGCGGGCGGGTTATGCCGCGCTGGGGCCGCATCTGGATTACGTCGGCTGGCTGAGCGAGACCCGGACCTGGCTCGCCGGGAGCGCGATCTCACTGGCCGACTTCGCCGCCGCCGCGCAGCTTTCGGCACTGGACTATATCGGCGAGGTCGACTGGCACACGGCGCCGGCGGCCAAGGAATGGTACGCGCGGATGAAATCCCGCCCGTGCTTCCGCGGGCTACTGGCCGATCGGGTGCCGGGGCTGACCCCGCCGGCTCATTACGCCGATCTGGATTTCTGAACGCGACCCGGCGAGCCGGCGCTCACGACAACGCCCGCAGCGCCGTCCGCAGGAGATCGGCCTCACCCGCCATCGCCTCGATCGCCGCATGGGTTGCCCGCCACACCGGCACGGCGGCGGCCAGCGCCGCACGGCCATCTTCGGTCAAGCGCAGCAACTGACGCCGTCCGTCGGCCGGGTCCGCGCCGACCGCGACCAGGCCGCGCCGCCGCAGCGGCTTCACATTCGCGGTCAGGGTGGTGCGGTCCATCGCCAGCAGCGCCGCCACCGCACCGAGCGTCGGCGGGACCGGCCGGTTGAGCGACATCAACAACGAGAACTGCCCGTTGGTCAGTCCGAAGGGCCGCAGCGCCTGATCGAAGCGCCGCCCTACCGCGCGGGCCGCGCGCTGCAGATGCAGGCACAAGCAGGAATCGCGCACTTCAAGGGTCAGTGAGAACGGCAGCTTGTCGCTTGACATGGGTAGAATATGTGGATATCAACCTAGATCGTCAAGGCCAACTTGCCTCTGCCAACTATGGACACCGCCATGCCGACGGTCGTCTTCACGCCCGCCCTGCTCCGCTTCCTGCCCGCTCCCGCTGCCCGGGCGACGGGATCGACGGTGGCCGCGGCATTGGCGGACGTGTTCGCTTCCCGCCCGGCGCTGCGCGGCTACGTGCTGGACGATCAGGGCGCGCTACGCCGCCACGTCGCGATCTTCGTCAACGGCGCGCCCCTCGCCGATCGGGCGTCGTTGTCGGATGCGGTGGATCCAGCCGATGAAATCTACGTCTTCCAGGCCCTGACGGGCGGCTGACGCAGGAGGGAACGCATGACCGACCGGCTGCATGTCGGCAC
>DAHWDR010000063.1:0-2602 GCA_027330745.1 Acetobacteraceae bacterium
CTCTGGCGCGGCGCGCTCGATACGCTGTCCTTCATGCCGCTCGCCTCGGCCGATCCGTTCGGCGGCATCATCATCACCGATTGGTATTCCCCGCCCGGCACGCCGGATGAGCGCTTCAAGGCCACCGCCTATATCCTCGGCCGCCAGTTGCGCGCCGACGGGGTGAAGCTGTCGCTGTTCCGCCAGAAGCTGGAAAGCGGCCAGTGGGTCGATGCTCCGGTGGACCCCGCCACCGTCGGCGATATCGAGAACAAGATCCTCGATCGCGCCCGCCAGTTGCGGATCCAGGCCAAAGCCGCGTCCTGAGCCGCCGCGCCGCGACTGCGACGCGGCCCCCCCTTGCGAGTCGCCCACCCGCCGTCACCTCCCCCGCCGCGCGGGACAGGTGACGGCGGGTCCGGCTTCCCCCGATTGTCCTGTGCGTGGCGGGGGCAGGGATTGCGCGAGGCAGCATAGACGGCTATCCCTTTAACACGATAAACGCTTATCGGGTAACCGCCATGCCGAACGATATCCCCACCCGCTGGACCGTCTCCGTCTCCCGCGAAACCGATATCGCGGTGCGCAGCTTCCTCGCCCAACGCGGCATGAAGAAGGGCGATCTCTCGAAATTCATCGAGGACGCCGTCAAATGGCGCGTGCTCGATCAGACGCTTGCCGAGGCCCGCGGCAAATTCGCCGATCTGCCGCCCGAGGCGCTGGAAGCGCTGATCGACGAAGCCGTCTCCGCCGCGCGGCAGGGGGCCGCTCCGAAGGCCGGGTGAGACGTGCGGCTGGTCATTGACACGAATGTCCTGATCAGTGCGCTGCTCGTGGGCAGTTCGCTGCCGGCGCACCTCATCGGGCTCTGGCGCGAAAGCCGGTTCGATCTCCTGACCTCGGCCGATCAGCTTGACGAGCTGATGCGGGTGACGCGTTACCCCAGGCTGCGCGCGCGTCTGGCCCCGGCCCTGGCCGGGCGGCTCATCAACGAACTGCGCGATCTTGCGATCGTGGTGGAGAACCTTCCCGCGGTGACCGTTTGTTCCGACCCCTATGATGCCTATCTTCTGGCGATCGCCGCGGCCGGTTCGGCGGATTTCCTGGTGACCGGCGACAAGCGGGACCTGCTGGGCCTCCGCCTCCATCAGGGCACGAAGATCGTCACGGTGCGCGACTTCCTCGCCCTGCACGGGCGCTTGCCAGGAGCTTCGCCCGGATGACGGCGACCACCCAGGACAGAACGGAGAGCCCCGTGACCCCCATGGACCAGCCCATGCTCGGCGTGCTCGGCGGCATGGGGCCGCTGGCGAGCGCGCAGTTCATGCTGCGGCTGACCCTGCTCACGCCCGCCGCCCGCGACCAGGACCACATCCCCGCGGTCCTGTGGTCCGATCCCCGCGTGCCCGACCGCACGCGCGGCAAGCTCAGCGGCGGGGACGATCCGCTGCCCTGGCTGCTGCGCGGCATCGCCGGGCTGCGCGCCGCGGGCTGCGGGACGATCGTCATTCCCTGCAACACCGCGCACGGCTGGTACGACGAAATGACCGCCGCCGCGGGCTGCCCGATCCTGCACATCGTCGATGCCGCCGCCGCCGATCTCGCCCGTCTGTCCATCGCGCCCGGCCCGATCGGGCTGATGGGCACCGCCGCCACGCTGGCGATGCGCCTGTATCAGGACCGCCTGGCCGGTGCCGGCTGGACCTGCCTGACCCCGCCGGAGGATCAGATGCAGCGCCTGGTCAGCCCCGCCATCGCGCTGGTGAAGGCGAACCGGGTCGCGGACGCCTATGCCCCGCTGGCCGAGGCGGCGCGCGCCCTCGCCGCCCGCGGCGCACGGGCGATCGTGCTCGGCTGCACCGAGATTCCGCTCGGCCTCGCCGCCGGCCCCACCGAGGGTCTCGGCGCGCCGCTGGTGGACACGATCGACGCCCTGGCCCGCGCGGCGATCGCCCAGATGACGGTTGCCCCGATGGCGGTTGCCTCTACCGGCAAGGCGGGATAGGCCGGCCCTCCCGCCGCCGCCCGAGAGGATCCCGATGGACGCCCTGATCGCCGGCTACCGCCGGTTCCGCGCCGGCGCCTGGCCGGAACGCCGCGCTTTGTTCGAGCATCTGGCCGCCGAGGGCCAGCAGCCGCGGGCGATGGTGATCGCCTGCGCCGACAGCCGCGTCGATCCGGCGATGATCTTCGACGCCGGACCGGGGGAGATCTTCGTCGTGCGCAACGTCGCCAACCTGGTGCCGCCCTGGCAGCCGGACGGCGCCTATCACGGCACCAGCGCCGCGCTGGAATTCGGCGTGCGCGCGCTGGGCGTGCGGGACCTGATCGTGATGGGCCACGGGTTGTGCGGCGGCGTGCGGGCGCTGCTGGAAGGGGTGCCGGAGACGCTGGGCGAGTTCGTTGGCCCCTGGATCCGGCTGGCCGAACCCGCCCGCGTCCGCACCCTGGCCTGCGCCCCGGTCGATCCGCAACTGACCTGCGAGCAGGAGACGGTGCGGGTCTCGCTCGAGTCGCTGCTGACCTTCCCGTGGATCGCGGCACCGGTGCGGGAGGGGCGGCTGCGCCTGCACGGGGCGCATTTCGACGTGCGCTCGGGCGTGCTGAGCGTGCTGGGGGCGGA
>DAHWDR010000005.1:0-10700 GCA_027330745.1 Acetobacteraceae bacterium
CGGTGCGCCGGAAGCTGCGCGGCATGGCGCAAGCGGTTGCCGAAGTGGCGGCGGATCGCGCCGCCCGCGCCGCGGACGCCCCCGGCCCGGACGCGCTGGCGTCGGCCACGCTGGCCCCGGACACAACCCAGAACTCAACCCACCCCGCGCCCGCCGCCGCGCCCAGCGCGTTGCCAGGGCTGGCCGATGCGCCGCGCCCGCAGACACCTCTCGTCCAGCGCTGGGCCACGGCCCCCGCCGCACCATCCGAGCAAGACGCCCTCACGGATCAGCGCCCCGCGTCCCGTGACGCCCCCGCGCCCGTCATCGCGAAGGCCGACCGGGGCAACGCGCCCCGGGGCCACATCACCCCGGCCCGAAATCCGGCCGCGTCCGCGTCACCGCTTCTGGCGCCCGGTATTGCGCTGCTGCGCGCTGCCGGTACCGCGGCGCATGGGCCGCCCCCGAATCGAAACGCGATTTTCGGTTGGGGATTTTGCACGCGCTATTTGTTACGATAACGGAATATTCTTTCCTCCAACCCGCGCTGCCGTCGCGGCAAAGGCGTTGGGCGGCCGGCCCGACGTCGGGGGAGGATGGCCGGCTCAAGGCCCGGCCATGACGGGCGGGACCGAGCGAGCCGGGCGCGCGGGGTGGCATACAACGTAAGCGTGGCGGACGCGCGGCCCGCGCCCCAGCCAGCCGCGGCCCCATAGCCACGGCCCCCGTATCCGCCCCTCCGTGACCTCCGCCGTCCTCCCCCTTCCTCCGCGTCAAATCCGTCTCGCGCCCCCCCGCCCCACCGACCGATCGGTACCGCCCGCACCGCGCGCACCACCCCCACCCCCACCCCCGCCCACGCAAGCTTGTTCCCGCCGCCGCCCCGATGGCACAACCCTGCGATGCTGCGATTCGACGCCGTCGGTCTGCACTACCCCCACGGCGCCACCCCCGGCCCCGAGGTGCTGCGCGAGATCACCTTCGACGTCCCCGCCGGCGCCTTCCGCTGGCTGCTCGGCCCCTCCGGCGCCGGCAAGACCAGCCTGCTGCGGCTGATGTATCTGGCGGTCCGCCCGTCCAGCGGCCAACTCGACGTGCTGGACACCGATATCGGCACCGCCACGCGCCACGCACTCGCCGCTTTGCGCCGGCGCATCGGCGTGGTGTTCCAGGATTTCCGCTTGCTCGATCACCTTTCCGCCTTCGACAACGTCGCCCTGCCGCTGCGCCTCGATGGCCGCGGCGAAGGCCAGATCCGCGCCGACGTGACCGAGATGCTGCGCTGGGTGGGCCTGGCCGACGCCGCCGACGCGCTGCCCCCGGAACTCTCCGGCGGCGAACAACAGCGCGTCGCGATCGCGCGCGCGGTGATCGCCCGCCCTGCCCTGCTGCTCGCCGACGAACCCACCGGCAACCTGGACGATACCCAGGCGCAGCGGCTGATGCTGCTGCTGCACGAACTCAACCGCCTGGGTACCACCGTGATCGTCGCCACCCATAACGAGGCGCTGGTGGCGCGCCATCCCGCCGCCGCGCTGCGCCTCGATCGCGGCCGGCTGACCGCGGAGGCCTGAAGCCATGGCGGCACTCCGCCCCGCCGGGTTCGACGAACTGGGGCTGCGCCGCGCGCTGGGCTTCGGCCTGCTGCCGGGCCTGGTCGCGGCGATGGCGTTCCTCGCCGCGCTCGCCCTGGCCGGCTGGGTGGGCGCGGCGCGGCTGGCGCAGCATTGGCAAAGCGGCGCCGGCTCCGCCCTGACCGCCGAGGTCCCGCGCCCGGCCGCCGCCGCCTCCGGCGTGCCCGGCACGCGCCTGCAAGCGGTGCTGCGGACGCTGGCGGCGGACCCTTCGGTGGCGCAAGCGCGGGCCTTGTCGGCCGACGAACTGGCGCGCCTGCTGCGCCCGTGGTTGGGGCGGGACGGTATCCCGGCGGGGGTCGCCCTGCCCGGCGTGGTCGCGATCCGGCTGGCCGCGCCCGGCGAACCGCCCGGCCTCGCGCGGCGGCTGGCGCGTGTCGCGCCGGGGACGCAGCTGGCAACACAAGGGTCCTGGATCGACCGGCTGCTGGCCCTGGCGCGCAGCCTGCAAGCCTCGGCCGGAGCGGCGCTGGCGGTGGTGGTGGCGGTGGCCGCGGCGGTGATCGCAGTGGCGACGCGGGCCGGGCTGGCGGCGCGGCGCGAGGCGATCGAGATCGTGCATGGCCTGGGCGCCACCGACAGCTATCTGGCCGCGCGGTTCGCGGCGCGCGCCACCTGGCTGGCGGCGGCGGGGGGCGTGCTGGGCGCGGCGGCGGCGTTGCCGGTGCTGGCCTGGCTGGCCCGCCTGGCGGCTCCGTTCGCCGGCGCCGCGGCCCCGCCCGGCTGGTTTGCCGCGCTGCCCGCGCCGTTATGGCTGCTTCTGCCCGGGCTGCCGCTGGCCGCGGCCGGGATCGGGTTCGCCACCGCGCAGCTGACGGTGCGGCGCTGGCTGCGGCGGCTGCCATGAGGCACGGACGGATCGTGGCATTGGCGCTGGGCGCGCTGCTGCTGGCCTGGGTGGTCGGGTTTTTCTGGTATCTGGCGCTGGCCGCCAGTGCCGCCCCGGCGCGCGCCCAGGCGCAAGGGATCGTGGTGCTGACCGGCGGCGCCGACCGGGTGCGCACCGCGCTGCGCCTGCTGCGCGACGGGGATGCGCGCCGGCTGCTGGTCAGCGGCATCGGCGGCGGGGCGGATCTGGCCGCGCTGGGCCAGAATGCCGGGTTCGACGCGCAGCCTTTGGCACCGCGGATCACGCTGGGACGGGGCGCAGCCTCAACCTACGGCAACGCGGCCGAGGCGGCGGCCTGGGCGCGGGCGCACCACATCCGGTCCCTGATCCTGGTCACGGCGTTCTACCACATGCCGCGCGCGCTGATCGAGTTCCACCGCGCCTTGCCCCGGGTGCGGCTGACGCCCTATCCGGTGCGCCCGGCCGGGATGCGCCGGTGGGACGGGCTGGGCAGCTGGGCCGGGGCCCGGCTGATGGGGATGGAATACATGAAGTTCCTGGCTGCAACGGCGGGCCTCACGTCGTTCTTCCCCGGACCGGGGCCGCTGCTGCGGCCGGCGGCGGTACGATGACGCTGCTGCGCTCGGCGCTGTTCAACCTGTGGCTGTACGTCATGTCGATCGTGCTGCTGACGCTCGGCGGTGTAGCGGTCGCGCTGGTCCCGGGGGCAACCGGGATCGGGCTGGCGCGGCTCTGGGCCCGGGTGGTGCTGGCAAGCGCGCGCGCAATCTGCGGGATTCGCGTCTCGGTGCACGGGCTGGAGCATCTGCCGCCCAACGCGCCGGCGCTGATCGCCTCCCGCCACCAATCGGCGTTCGATACGGTGGTGTGGCTCACGATCCTCCCGCATTGTTGCTACGTGGTGAAGCGGGAGCTGCTGCGAGTCCCGGTGTTCGGCCAGTTGCTGCGGCCGGCGGGACAGATTCCGGTGGATCGGTCCGGGGGCGCGGCGGCGCTGCGCGGGTTGGTGCGGGAGGCCGCTGCGGCGACGGCGGCCGGCCGGCAGGTGGTGATCTTCCCCGAGGGCACCCGCGCCGATCCCGGCCGGATGCTGCCGCTGCAACCGGGCATCGCCGCGATCGCCGCGCGCACCGGGCTGCCGGTCATCCCGGTGGTCACCGATTCCGGCCGCCTCTGGGGCCGGCGCGCGTTCCACAAACACGCCGGCACGATCCATATCCGCCTGCTCCCCCCGCTGCCGCCCCCAGGCGCGACGCCGGGCGCACGGGGCCGATTGATGCGCGACCTGACCGAGGCGCTGACCGCGGACCCGGAGGCGGGTGGCCCACCCTAACCGGGCGCCGAACCGGGTGGGGGAAACACGCGCCCGCGGACAAGTCAGCCCGGAATCCGCCGTGTGGATAAGTCTGTGTATCGGTTGGCCGATCAAGCTAATCTAGTTTCGAGATATACCCTATAACCCCCTAAATCGCATGACCATTTCGCGATTCTCCCCGACAAAGCCGGGCGCCCGGCAGCTGGGGATGAGCGCCCGGGATACACGCATAGGTTGTATTCCCGGCAGCTACACCACCGGCGATGCGCCCCCATCCATGTTGATCGCGGTCCCGGTGGTGAACCCGCCCTGCTCGGAACACAGCAGGCAGGCCATCGCCGCGAACTCCTCGGCGCGCCCCAGCCGGCCGAGCGGGATGTTTGCTCCCAGCTTGGCCGCGTAGGCCTCGAACGGCTCGTTCGAACCCCCCGCGGCATGGCGGCGCACCCATTGATCCGACACGATCTGGCCCACCAGCATCGCGTTCACCAGCACGTTATGCGGCGCGCCCTCGTTGGCCAGGACCTTGGTCAGCGCCATGCCGGCGGCGCGCGAGACCGAGGTCGGCGCCCCATTTGCCCGCGGTGCCTTGGCGCCGATATTCAGCACGTTGATGACCCGCCCCCAACGGCGCGCCTTCATCCCCGGCAGCGCCAGGCGGCACAGCCGGATCGCGGCGAACAGCTTCAGGTCCAGGTCTTCCTGCCACATCTCGTCGGTGATCGTCTCGAACGGAAGCGCGCGCGAGATGCCGGCGTTGTTGACCAGGATATCCACGGTGCCGAAGGCCGCCTCGGCGGCGGCGAAGGCGCGTGCACAATCCTCCGCCCGACCGACATCGGCGGTGACCGCGATCACCTTGCCGCGCGCGTCCGCCGCGATCGCGGCGCGCGCTTCCTCCAGCACGTCGGCGCGGCGCGCCAGCAGTGCGACATTGGCGCCGGAGCGCGCGAATTCGCGGGCCATGGCGAAGCCCAGCCCCTTGGAGGCGCCGGTGATGACCGCGCTGCGGCCGGTGAGCAGGATTTCCATCTTGTGTTTCCTCGGTTCGGTTGCGTGCGGAACGCCCTGCCGCCACTCTGCGCGGCGCCGGACGGCACGACAAGACGGAGGCGAGGATGCTGCACCAAACCTATCTCGATCAGGCCGCCGCCGTGCTGGCCGCCTGCCGGGCGCGATCGCTGATGCTGGCGACCGCCGAGAGCTGCACCGGCGGGCTGATCGCCGCCTGCCTGACCGCGATCGCCGGATCGTCGGACGTGGTGGACCGCGGTTTCGTGACCTACACGAACGAGGCCAAGACCGAGATGCTGGACGTGCCGGCGGAGCTGATCGCCGCCGCGGGCGCGGTTTCCGAGCCGGTGGCGCGGCGCATGGCCGAGGGCGCGCTGGCCCATTCCCGCGCCGCAATCGCGGTGGCGGTGACCGGGGTGGCCGGGCCGGGCGGCGGCAGCGCCGACAAACCTGTCGGGCTGGTCTGGTTCGGTCTCGCGCAACGCGGCGCCCCGACGCGCACCGAGCATCGCATCTTCCCCGGCGATCGCGCCGCGATCCGCGCTGCCACCGTGGGCCATGCGCTGAGCCTGATCGCCGCCGCCGCGGGTTGACACAAGCCGAAGGGCCTACGCCTCCATCCCCCACGCCTTCGCCAGCTGCGTCCGCCGCGCCCGCAACCGCACGATTCGGGCCTGGGTCGTGGCCTCCAGCGCCAGACGGGCGCCCAGGGGACACAGCTCCACCAGCACCCATCCGGCCGCGCCGGCACCCCAGGTGGCAGCCACCACCCGCGCGTCCGTGACCAGCGCAAGCGCCGCGCCCATCCCGTGCCCGCCGCTCCAGAACGCCCGTACGGGGCCGACGCAGGCGGCTGCGGTGCAGAGCGCCACGCAGCGCAGCACCGGCCGGCCGGCGGTCCGCTCCAGCGCGAATCCCAGCCATACCGGTGCCGCCAGCACCCCCAGCAGCACCGCCAGCGCCGGCGCCATCGCCACCAGCGCCCCGCACAGCAGGCCCTGCGCCCAGGCCAACGAGCGGGGCGCGGCGGCGGCCGGCCGGGCCGCGACGGCTTTCGCTTTCCTAGCCAAGCAGCGCCATCCCCAGCATCGCCGCCAAAACCGCGATCCCCAGTCCCGCCGCCAGTTCCTGGCCCCAGCGTTGCGCCAAGGCGGCACGCCCGGCCGCGCCCGCGCTCAGCGCCGCGACGGCCGCGTCCAGCGTGGCGCATTCGCTCTGCGCCCGCGCAAAGCCACGCTGGTCCTCCGCCTGCGCCGCGGGATCGCGCAGCAGCGCGAGCATCGGCGTCAGCTGCCCGGCCTCGGCCAGCGCGGCGAGCCGCGCGGCCACCGCCGCCCGTCGCGCCGGGTTTCGCCAGACCGCCGGATCGGGCGGATTAAGCGCGGCCAGCCAGGCCGCCAGCGCCGGCAGCGGGCCGGGGTGGAATCGCGCGGCCAACCGGGCGGCCAGTTCCAACTGCGCCAGCGGCGCCGGCTGGCCGGAATCGTCCAGGGTTTCGGGCGGTGGTGCGGCGCCCAGTTCCTGCCGCGCGGCGACGAAGGCCAGTAACTCGCGATCGATCGGGCCGGCGGTCGGCCGACCCGACGCGGAGGCGGCGGCCTCCAGAGCCGCCGGCAACTGCGCCAGCAACGCCACGGCGCGCGCGGCGACCACCGGACTGGCACAAGCCAGCAGCGGTTCGAGCTCATAGGTCAGCCGACGCAGCCCGCCGGCCGCGCCAGGCTGGGCCAGAAACCCGCGCCACAGCCGGGCCGTGGCGCGATACGGGACCGGGTCCTCGCGCTGGGCGCGGGTATCGCCCCAGGCGGCCACCGCTTCGGCGCCGAGCATCGCGCCGAGCGCGCGCAGCCGCTCCGCGCCGGCGGGATCAGCGGCGGTGGCGGCCAGTACCGGACCCAGACCGTCAGGCCATATCGCGCTCCCCTGCCAGGTCAGCGGTGCCAGCGGGTCCAACGTGGCAACGGCGCGGCACAGCAGCAGCGCCTCGGCGCCCGGACCGGCATCGGCGGGGCGGTCGGCGCGCAGATGCAACGTCTCCTCCAGCCGCATCGCCAGCGAGGTATCGCCGAGCTCGCGGCGCAACCACAAATCCACGGCCCCCGAGCGCAGCGCGCGCGCGCCGGCCTCCGGCACAGTCGCGATGGCGTATGCCAGGCTGCGGGCATCGCCCACCGACTGGGCGCCGACGGCCAGCCCGTGCGGGGCACGGCGCGGTGGGCGGGCCGCCAGGCGCCGCGCGCGGGCGGCAAGCGGATCGACCAGCAGCGCGGGCGGCGGGCGATGCTCCGGGTCCTCGGCCAACATGCCGCGCAGCAGGTCGGCAAGCAGCGCGGGCAGGCGGATGCCGGCCGTCAGCGCCTCGAAACTGCCATGCGCGAGCTTGGCGCGGATCGCCGCATCGGCGTCCAGCCCGGCCAGCGGGACGGTCCCGGCCGCAAGTTCCAGCAGCAGCACGCCCAGCGCATAGACATCGTCCGCGATCCGTCCGTCACCGCGCCCGGCGGGCAGACACATGGCGACATAGGGCGGTTCCCGGACCGCGGATTGATGCAGCGCCGGTGGCGCGGCCCAGGCGGCGCCCAGCACCACCGGTTGGCCGGGAGCGGCGCGGAACAGGTTTTCGGGACGGATCGCGCGATGCGTCAGTCCGCGGGCTTCCAACGCGGCGAGCGTCTGCGCCGCCGGACGCAGCACCTGATCGAGCAACGCGGCCTCGGTCCAGGTGCCGGACAGGGCCGACAAGGCCGGCCCCGGGGGCGCATGACAGATGACGTACTGCACCAGATGTCCCGGGGGGGCACCCGGCGGCGCGGGCGCGGCGCCGTGCGCCAGCGGGGTCAGCAGCCCCTCGATCGGGCGGGCAGGCAGCTCCGCCAGCGCGCGCGCACGCGGCGCCAGCCCGGCCGGCACCGCCAACGCCATCAGCCCGGGGCCGGCGGCGCGGCGGTCGGTCGCGGCGAAGGCGGCAATCCCGCCGCCGGCGCCAGGAAGCGCGCGCGCAGGATCAACGGCGAAGCGCTCGGCGAAGCTGTCCATGCCGAGACTGTGCCCGGCAAAAGTTGCCGAAACGGCAACGCGGCCGGCGAAACCTCGGCGGGGTCAGCCGCTCCGGATCAGTGGATCTCGCCCGACCGGCGCAGCGCGTCGGCAAGCTTGGCCGGCGTGAACGCGGGGTCGCGGCAGATATCCAGGATCACTTTTTCCCGCCGCGTCAGCAGATCGACCGCCGCCGGCAGCTTGCGGACCGCATCCGCCGGGATCACTACCGCGCCGTGGCGGTCGGCATGGATCACGTCGTCATGCGCCGCGTTCATGCCGTGCACATTCACCGGCTGGCCGAAATCGACCATGTGCACATGCGCGTGGCTGGGATTGATCATGCCCCCCAGCATCTGGAACCCCGGCGCCCAGGCATCGATGTCGCGGTAGCACCCGTCGGTGACGCAGCCGATCGCGCCCAGCGCCTTGTGGACCGTCGATTGCACCTCGCCCCAGAACGCGCCGTAGCCTTTCTGGTCATCGAGGTCCTGCAGCACGACGATGGTGGGGAAATCCGTGGCGGCGGCGTAATTATACCAGGCGACGCGGTCGGCGGTCTTGCTGCGCGGCGGTTCCTTGGCGCGGATCGTGCCGGTGCGCGCCAGGCCCACGATCGGCGGCGCGGCCGGGTCCAACACCACGAACGGGCTGATGGTAAAGCCGATCGCGCGGCGTTCCGGGTTGGTGATCTCGAGCCCGTTGCAGATCGTGGGGGTGTCCCACTGCTTCAGGATATCAAGGTCAGCCTGGGTGAAGGGCCGGTCGGCCATGGGGTGTCTCCTCCGTTCGATGCCGTGGTCTCGCACGCGGGCGCGGTTTGCGGCAAGCTCCGGTGATGGACACCATCGCACAGGCCACGCCGGCCCGGGGCGGGAAGGCGATCTACGGCGCCCCCCTGGGTATCCTGATGCTGGAGGCGCGTTTCGCGCGCATCCCCGGCGACATGGGCAATGCCGAGACTTGGCCGTTCCCGGTACTGTATCGCGTGGTGCGCGGCGCCAGCCCCGAGCGCGTGGTGCTGCGCGGCGCGGCCGGGCTGTTGCCCGATTTCATCGCCGCGGCGCGCGATCTGGTGGACCAGGGCGCCGAGGCGATCACCACGAATTGCGGGTTCCTCGCGTTGTTCCAGCACGAACTGGCCGCCGCGGTGCGCGTGCCGGTGGCGACCAGCGCGTTGCTCCAGGTGCCCTGGGTGCAGGCGACATTGCCGCCGGGACAGCGCGTGGGGGTACTGACGGTCTCGGCGGCGACGCTGACACCGCTTCATCTGGCAGCGGCCGGGGTGCCCGCGGACACGCCGATCATGGGCACGGAAGGCGGGCGCGAGTTCTTTCGCGTGCTGATCGGAGCGGAAAAGGACGATCTGGACGTGGCGGCCGCCGAGGCCGACATTCTGGAGGCCGGCGCCGCCCTGATCCGCCGCCATCCGGATGTGGGCGCGATCGTGCTGGAATGCACCAACATGCCGCCCTATGCGGCGGCGTTGTGCGCGGCGACGGGACGGCCGGTGTTCGACGTGTATTCGCTGGTCACCTGGTTGCGCGCCGGGTTGCGGCCGCGTCGCTTCGCTTGAGCGGCCTCCCGTTTCCGCTGGACCGCGCCCGGCTGGCGCGCTGGGCGCTGCTGTATGCCGCCATTGTGCTCTATGGCGCCGTAGTGGTGGGGCCGGTCGGGTTTCATTTCGTGCCCGAGGCGCCGGCGGCGGCGTGGCGGCAGTTCCTGGCGGTGCGCTACCTGAGGCTGGGAGCCGACCAGCGGCCGGACTGGATCGCCAATCTGGTGATGCTGATCCCGTTGGGGTTCATGCTGACCGGCGTGCTGACTTCCGCACAGCCGCCGGCGCGCGCCTGGCGCCGCGCGATGGCAGCCATGGGCGGGTTTGCCCTGACATTCCTGTTCGTGCTGGCGGTGAAATACGCGCAGTTGTTCTTCCCGGGCCGGACCGTGACGATCAACTACATCGCCGCCCAGGGGGTCGGCGCCGCGCTGGGCTGCGCCGGGTTCGCGCTGTGGCGTGATCGGCTGGTGGACGCGCTGCTGCGTCCGCTCGCCGCCGGCGGGCGTGGCGCGCTGATCGCGCTGCTGGGCGCCTATGCCGTCGCGCTGGTCTATTTCCTGCTGATCCCGTTCGACCTGGTGCTGAGCCGGGGCGACATCGCGGCCCGGCTGGCGGCGCTGCCGGGGATTCTAAGGGCGCTGCCGGGAGCGGGTCGGCCGGTGGGGCTGCGCGTGGCGCTGATGCTCGCCGGAGCGGCCGCCCCGGCGCCGCTCGGGGCGCTGCTGGCGCTGGTCTGGCCGCGGCGCGGGCTGGCCTGGCTGGGCCTGGTCGCCATCCTGGTTTCAATAACGATGTGGGCGGCCGAACTGCCGATCCTGAGCGCTACCCCGATGCTGGCCGCGTTGGGCTACCGGTTCCTGGGCATCTGGGCCGGAGCGGCGGCGGCGCGGGCGCTGACCCCGGCACGGCTGGAACGGGCGCGGGCGGGGCTGGCGCGCGCGGTGCCGCTGCTGATCCCGCTGTATCTCCTGGCGCTGGCCGCGGCCAACGCGCTGATCGCGCGGCACTGGCGCACGGTGGCCGAGGCGCGCGCCGCGCTGGACCCGCTGGGGCTGATCCCGCTGTGGCACGACTACATCGTCTCGAAGGCCGAGGCGCTGAAGAGCACCCTGGTGCATCTGCTGATGTATGCGCCGGTGGGCGGGATGGTGTGGCTGCGCGGCGGGCGCGGGCGGCGGGCGGCGCTGGCCGCCGGCGTCACGGCCGGGATGCTGTCGGGGGTGGTGGAGATCGGGCGCTGGTTCCGCCCCGGCCTGCAACCCGATTTCAACGAGATCGTCATCGGTGCTCTGGCCGCGTATCTGGCGGTGC
>DAHWDR010000088.1:0-12349 GCA_027330745.1 Acetobacteraceae bacterium
TGCGATTCACGATGATCCGTTCCAGCCGCAGGTCAGAACTGCCGAAATTCGCCGGGGTGAAGCTCAGCTGCCCTTCGCCCTTGTAGAACAGCTCGGTCATCGAGGTATCGCCGCCGAAGTAGAACGGAATGAACGCCTTGCCGGTGATGTGCGCGGCGGTGTCGCTCGGTGAGCCGATCCGGTCCTCGACCTCGCGGATCGGCATCCCGATCGCGACGCGAGAGAATTTGCTGCCGGGGGCGGGGTAGCCGATGATCTCGCCCTTGAACCCATCAGAGGAAACCACCGGACGGCTTTGGTCGGCCGCGGGTGCGGCCGGTTCCGCACTGGCCGGCGCGGGTTCGGACGCGGCCTGATTGCTCGCCAGGCGGGCGCAGCCGCCAAGCGCGAAAGCCAATGCGACGGCGAGTAGCCACTGAGGGCGCATTCGTTCCTCCTGTCGATTGGGTCGGGGCAGCTAGGGATCCGCGCCCGCAAGCCACAGGCATCATAAGTCATATCGTCTTTGACGAATAGTGCCGTCATGACCCGTCCCCGGCACGCCGGGGCAAGCCTGTGCGGGCACGGATGTCTCCCCACGCTTGACAACCCACCCCCCGGCCCGTATCCGCCCCTCGGTCGCCGCCCTCCGGGCAGCGGCTCCGTCGCTCCGCGAAGACTCGCGCAGCGGCGCGTTTTCGTTTGGAGCAACCGGTGTTCGAGGCCCTTTCCGACAAGCTCTCCGGCGTGTTCGACCGGCTCCGCCGCCGCGGCGCCCTGTCCGAACTGGACGTGGGGGAAGCGTTGCGCGAGGTCCGCCTGGCGCTGCTGGACGCCGACGTCGCCCTGCCGGTGGTGCGCGATTTCATCGCCAAGGCCCGTGACCGCGCGCTGAGCACCGAAGTCCTCGGCAGCGTCACACCCGGCCAGCAGATCGTCAAAATCGTCAACGATGTGATGATCGAGGAGCTGGGCGGCGCCGGCGCCGTTCCGCTCAATCTGAACGCCGCCGCGCCGATCCCGATCCTGATGGTCGGGCTGCAAGGCTCCGGAAAAACCACGACCGCCGGCAAGATCGCGCTGCGCCTGAAGGACCGCGCCCGCAAGCGCGTGCTGCTTGCCAGCCTGGACACGCAGCGCCCGGCCGCCCAGCTCCAGCTGGCGCAGCTTGGGGAGCGCGCGGGCGTCGCCAGCCTGCCCATCGTCCCCGGCCAGACCCCGGTGCAGATCGCGCAGCGCGCGATGGAGACGGGGCGGCGCGAAGGCTTCGACATCGTCATCCTGGACACCGCCGGGCGCCTGTCGATCGACGCCGTCCTGATGGACGAGGTCAAGGCCATCCGCGCCACCACCAACCCGGCGGAAACGCTGCTGGTGGTGGACGCCATGACCGGCCAGGACGCGGTCAACACTGCGCGCGCGTTCCACGAAGCCGTGCCGGTCACCGGCATCGTCATGACGCGGATGGACGGCGATGCCCGCGGCGGCGCCGCCTTGTCCATGCGCGCCATCACCGGCGCGCCGATCAAGCTGATCGGGCTTGGTGAAAAGCTGGACGCGCTAGAGGAATTCCACCCCGAGCGGGTCGCCGGCCGCATCCTGGGGATGGGCGACATCGTAGGCCTGGTCGAGAAGGCCACCGAAACGCTGGATGAGGCGGAAGCCGAGCGTGTCGCCGCCCGCATGGCGCGCGGCAAGTTCGATCTGGAAGACCTTGCCGCGCAGCTACGTCAGATCGGCCGGATGGGCTCGCTATCGGGGATTCTGGGGATGCTGCCGGGGGCGGGAAAGCTTGCCGGCAAGCTGGATGACGCGAAGCTGGACCCGAAGCTGATCAAGCGGCAGGAGGCGATCATTTCGTCCATGACGCCGCAGGAACGGCGCGCGCCGGATGTTCTGAAAGCCTCGCGCAAGCGGCGCATCGCCGCCGGCTCGGGGACCTCGGTGCAGGACGTGAACCGGCTGCTGAAGCAATACGAAGACATGAGCGGAATGCTCAAGCGCATGAACAAGCTCGGCCAGAAGGGGCTGATGCGCCAGGGCATCTCGGCCTTGCTGCCCAAATCCATGACCCAGAGCGGCCCGCGCCGGCCGTTCTGATCCACCCACCACAGGAGCTACGACACCGATGGGCCTCAAAATCCGCCTCGCCCGCGCCGGCGCCAAGAAGCGTCCCTATTATCATATCGTTGTGGCCGACAGCCGCAGCCCGCGCGACGGCCGCTTCATCGAGAAGCTGGGCAGCTACAACCCGATGCTTCCGGCCGAGCACGCCGAGCGCGTGCGGCTGGTCGATGTGCGCATCCAGCATTGGCTGAGCCAGGGCGCGCTGGCCACCGACCGGGTAGCGCGCTTCCTGGGCAAGGCCGGGCTGGCGCCGATGCCGGCGTGGCGCGAGCAGCCGCAGAAATCGGCGCCGAAGAAGAAGGCGCAGGAACGCGCCGCAAAGGAAGCCGGCTGATCCCATGTCCGCCGCGCTGGTCCTGCTTGGCGTGCTCGGCCGCCCCCACGGGGTGCGCGGCCTGATGCACGTCGCCAGCTACACCGATCCGCCGGCGGCGCTGGCGGCGTATGGCGTGCTGCAAGCGGATGACGGGCGGCGCTTTACCCTGGCCTGGCGCGGCGAGGGTCTGGCCGCGCTGACCGAACTCACCGACGCCGGCCCGCGCGACGTCGCCGACCGCAACGCGGCCGAACGTCTGGTCAATCTGCGCCTGTCGGTCCCGCGCGACCGCCTGCCGGCGCCGGCGGCGGACGAGTTCTACCTGGCGGACCTGGTTGGCCTGACCGCGCAGGACCCGGCCGGTGGCGCGCTGGGCCGGGTTGCCGCGGTGCATGACTACGGCGCCGGCGCCAGCCTGGAACTGGCGCGCGCGGATGCCGCGCCGCTGCTGGTCCCGTTCACCCGGGACGCGGTGCCGGCGGTGGATCTGGCCACGGGAACGCTGGTGGTGGTCCTGCCCGCCATCGTCGATGGGGACGCGCGATGACCTGGCGCGCCTCGGTCCTGACCCTGTTCCCGACGATGTTCCCCGGCCCGCTGGGACACTCGCTGGCCGGCCGCGCGCGCGAAGACGGGCGCTGGGCGCTGGAGGTGACCGATATCCGGGATTTCGCCACCGACAAGCACCGCTCGGTCGATGACACGCCCTGCGGTGGTGGACCGGGCATGGTGCTGCGGCCCGATGTGGCGGACGCCGCGCTGGAAGCGGTCGCCGATACGCGACCGATGCTGGCCCTGACCCCGCGCGGGCTGCCGCTGACGCAGGCCCGCATTGCCGCGTTGGCGGCCGGCCCCGGCGTGGTGCTGCTATGCGGGCGCTACGAGGGGATCGACCAGCGCGTGATCGATGCGCGCGGGCTTGAAGAAGTCTCGATCGGCGATTACGTGCTGTCGGGCGGAGAACTCGCCGCGATGGTGCTGTTGGACGCCGCCATCCGCCTGCTGCCCGGCGTCATGGGCGCCGCGGACAGCGCGCGTGAGGAAAGCTTCTCCGCCGGATTGCTGGAATACCCCCATTACACCCGCCCCACCGACTGGGCCGGACACGCGGTTCCCGACGTGTTGCTGTCCGGCAACCACGCCGCGATCGCCGCCTGGCGCCGCGCCCAGGCAGAAACCGCCACCCGCGCGCGCCGCCCCGATCTATGGGCGCGCGCGCGGATCGGCGGAGGCGCGGCGGCGCCGCACGTCACCCCAGGGGGCGCTGCGCCCCCTCCCCCGATCCTCCCAGGTTGCCAGCCGCGCGCCGGCGCCGTAATCCGATCCGCACCGAAGGACCCCGTGCCATGAACATCATCGAGACCTACGAGGCCGACGAGATCGCCCGCCTCTCCGCGGCCCGCGCCGTGCCGGAATTTGCCGCCGGCGACACCGTGCGCGTGTCGGTGAAGGTCGTTGAGGGCGAGCGCGCCCGCGTCCAGGCGTTCGAAGGCGTGGTGATTGCGCGCTCCAACAAGGGGCTCAACAGCAATTTCACCGTGCGCAAGATCAGCTATGGCGAGGGCGTGGAGCGCGTCTTCCCGCTGTATTCTCCGACCATCGCGGAGATCGCCGTGATTCGTCGCGGCGATGTGCGGCGCGCGAAGCTGTATTATCTGCGCGGCCGGTCGGGCAAATCCGCCCGCATCGCCGAGAAGGCGCGCAGCACCACCGAGACCCCCGCCGCCCCATCCGCTGCCGCCCCCGCCGCCGCGCCGGAGGCCGCCACCGGGGGCTGATCGCCCCCGTTCTGTCCGTTCGAAGGAGGAAACAACCGATGTCCGCAAGCCGTCCGCGTACCCTGTTCGACAAGATCTGGGACAGCCACGTGGTGGAACAGCTTCCGGACGGAACCTGCGTCCTCTACATCGACCGGCATCTGCTGCACGAAGTCACCAGCCCGCAGGCCTTCGAAGGTTTGCGTCTGGCCGGCCGCAAGCTGCGCCGCCCCGATCTCACGATTGCCGTGGCCGACCACAACATCCCGACCGCGGGTCCGCGCACCGCGGACACGATCCAGGAAGAAGACAGCCGCATCCAGGTGCAGACGCTGGAGCGGAACGTCGTGGAATTCGGTGTGCCGTATATCCCGATCCTGGATGTACGCCAGGGCATCGTGCATATCATCGGCCCGGAGCTGGGGATTTCCCTGCCGGGCACGACGATCGTGTGCGGCGATAGCCACACTTCCACCCATGGCGCGCTGGGGGCGCTGGCGTTCGGCATCGGCACGTCGGAAGTCGAGCATGTGATGGCGACCCAGACGCTGTTGCAGCGTCCCGCGAAGAACCTGCTGGTGCGGGTGGACCACACGCTGGGTTTCGGGGCCTCGGCGAAGGACATGGTGCTGGCGATCATCGGCAAGATCGGCACCGCCGGCGGCAACGGCCATGTGATCGAATATGCCGGGGAAGCGGTGCGCGCGCTGGACATGGCCGGGCGCATGACGATTTCCAACATGTCGATCGAGGCCGGCGCGCGCGCCGGCCTGGTGGCACCGGACGAAACCACCTTCGCGTATGTGCAGGGCCGCGAATACGCGCCCAAGGGGGCGGCGTTCGAGCAGGCGCTGGCCTATTGGCGCACCCTGCCCGCCGATCCCGGCGCTGCCTACGACACCACCGTGGTGCTGGACGCGCGCGAGATCGCGCCGATGGTGACCTGGGGTACCAACCCGGGCGCGGTGGTGCCAGTGACCGGCGTGGTACCCGACCCGTCGCTGATCGCCGACGACGGCGCCCGGGCGCAGATGCAGCGGATGCTGGATTACATGGCGCTGACGCCGGGCACGCGCATGGAAGACCTGCCGATCGACGTGGTGTTCATCGGCTCCTGCACCAACGGCCGGATCGAGGACATCCGCGCCGCCGCGGCCGTCGCCAAGGGCCGCAAGGTCGCCGCTGGCGTGCGCGCGCTGGTGGTGCCGGGTTCGGGTCAGGTGAAACTGGCTGCGGAACAGGAAGGTCTGGATCGGGTGCTGCTGGAAGCCGGGTTCGAATGGCGCGATCCGTGCTGCTCGATGTGTCTCGGGATGAACCCCGACAAGATCGCGGCGGGGCAGCGCTGCGCGAGCACGTCGAACCGCAATTTCGAGGGGCGGCAGGGACCGGGCGGGCGCACCCATCTGGTGTCTCCCGCCATGGCCGCGGCGGCGGCGGTGATGGGCCGCATCGCCGATGTGCGGCAACTGGGCTGAGGGGGAGGACGCGATCATGGACAAGTTCACCACACTGACGGCGGTCGCGGCACCGCTGCCGCTGGCGAATGTGGATACCGACAAGGTCATCCCGGCGCGGTTCCTGAAAACCATCAAGCGCTCGGGGCTGGGCGTGCATCTGTTCGACACGCTGCGCTACGACGCGACCGGCGCCGAACGCCCTGAGTTCGTGCTGAACCAGGAGCCGTATCGCCATGCGCAGATCCTGGTGGCATACGAGAATTTCGGCTGCGGGTCTTCCCGTGAGCACGCCCCCTGGGCGCTGCTGGATTTCGGCATCCGCTGCATCATCGCGCCGGATTTCGCCGATATTTTCTACAACAACAGCTTCAAGAACGGCGTCCTGCCGATCCGCCTGCCGCGCGCGGTATGCGATGCGCTGATCGAGGACGCGAAGCTGGGCGGCAATGCCCGCCTGACGGTGGATCTGGAACGGCAAATGGTGGTGCGCCCGAACGGGGAGGAAATCCATTTCGATCTGGACCCGTTCCGCAAGCATCTGCTGCTGAACGGCCTGGATGATATCGGCCAGACCCTGCAACACGTGAAGTCCATCGACAGCTACGAGGCCAAGCGTCGCGCCGCCGAACCCTGGCTGCCCACCACCACCCAGGCCGCCTGAGCCGAAGGACCCGCGATGCCCGCCAACAAGAAGCTGCTGATCCTGCCTGGCGACGGGATCGGCCCCGAGGTCATGGCCCAGACCCGCCGCGTGATCGACTGGATGGACCGCCGCCGCATGGTCACGTTCGATCTGTCCGAAGCCCTGGTCGGCGGCGCGGCGATCGACGCCGAGAATACCCCGATCACCGAGGCCACCATGCAAGCCGCGAAGGACGCGGATGCGATCCTGTTCGGCTCGGTCGGTGGGCCGAAATGGGACCGGCTCGGGTTCGACATGCGTCCGGAGCTTGCGATCCTGCGGTTGCGCAAAGAGCTCGACCTGTTCGCCAATCTGCGCCCGGCGGTGGTCCTGGACCCGCTGGTCGATGCTTCCACCCTGAAGCCGGACGTGGTGCGCGGGCTCGATCTGATGATCGTGCGGGAAAGCACCGGCGGGGTCTATTTCGGCACGCCGCGCGGCGTGGAAACCCTACCGGACGGCCAGCAGCGCGGCTTCGACACCGAATCCTACACCACCCACGAAATCGAGCGCGTTGCCCGGGTTGGCTTCGAACTCGCGCGCAAGCGTGCCGGCCGCGTGACCAGCGTGGAAAAGGCCAATGTGATGCAGTCGGGCCTGTTCTGGCGCCAGACGGTCACCGCGCTGGGCGCGCGCGAATACCCCGAGATCGCGCTGTCGCACATGTACGCGGATAACTGCGCGATGCAGCTGGTCCGCAACCCGCGCCAGTTCGATGTGATCGTGACGTCCAACATCTTCGGTGATCTGCTGTCGGATCTGGCGTCGATGCTGACCGGCAGCCTGGGGATGCTGCCCTCGGCCACGCTGGGCGCGGTGCAACCCTCCGGCAAGCGACATGCGCTGTATGAACCGATCCACGGCAGCGCGCCGGATATCGCCGGCAAGGGCATCGCCAATCCGCTGGCGCAGGCGCTGAGCTTCGCGATGCTGCTGCGCTACTCGTTCGACATGGAGGAAGACGCGCGGTTGATCGAGACGGCGGCCACCGCGGTGCTGGCCGCGGGGCTGCGCACCGCCGATCTGACCGGACCCGGCGGAGTGGCCGCGGTGGGCACGAAAGCCATGGGGGACGCGCTGTTGGCCGAGCTGGACCGCTTGGCGGCGTAGCGGCGCTTCCCATGGAACGGGCCGGGGGCGCGCTTGCGCGGCCAGGGCCGATATGCGATCAGCCGGGTACAGGGATCAGCAAATAGCGACACACAAGGAAACCGTCCGCCCGTGGCCGAGCATATCCTGGAAACCTCCGGCTTGACCAAGGAGTTCAATGGCTTCGTCGCGGTGGACAATGTCTCGCTCGGCGTGCGCGCCGGTACTATTCATGCGCTGATCGGACCCAACGGCGCCGGCAAGACGACATGCTTCAATCTTCTGACCAAGTTCCTGCCGGTCACCGCGGGGCGAATTCATTTCAAGGGCCGGGATATCACGGGCATGCGTCCGGCTGAGGTCGCGCGGCTGGGGCTGGTCCGCAGCTTCCAGATCTCGGCCGTTTTTCCCCGGCTGACGGCGCTGGAGAATGTCCGCCTGGCGCTGCAACGCGCGCGCGGCCGCTCGTTCGATTTCTGGCGCGCCGAAACGGTGCTGCGCCGCTATAACGATCGCGCCCATCAGTTGTTGTTTGATGTTGGTCTGTCGGGATTTGCCGATACCACGGCAGGGCAGCTCGCCTATGGCCAGAAGCGCGCGCTTGAGCTGGCGACCACCTTGGCGTTGGACCCTGAGATGCTGCTGCTTGATGAACCCACCGCGGGCATGACCCATGCCGACGTGGATCGTATCGTCGCACTGATCCGCACCATCCGCGCCGGCCGCACCATCCTGATGGTCGAACACAACCTGTCCGTGGTGGAAGGACTATGCGACACCATCACGGTCCTGACCCGCGGCAAGGTCCTGGCCGAGGGCGATTACGCCACAGTCTCGGCCAACCCCGATGTGATCGCCGCCTATCTCGGCTCCGAGGAAACGACCGCGGAGCCGGCCCATGCTTGAAATCTCCGATCTGAACGCCTGGTACGGTGAAAGCCACGTGCTGCATGGCGCTGCTTTCGAGGTCCGTGAGGGCGAGGTGGTCACGTTGCTCGGGCGCAACGGCGCCGGCAAGACCACCACCATGAAATCCATCATGGGCCTGGTGCCGCGTCGCGCCGGTAGCGTCCGCTTCCGTGGTGCCGAGCTGATCGCCGCCGCGCCGGAACGCATCGCGCGGGCCGGCATCGCGCTGTGCCCGGAGGAACGCGCGATCTTCGGTTCCCTGACGGTGACCGAGAACCTGATGCTGCCGCCGGTCATCGCCCCGGGCGGTCTGGATATTCCCACGATCTACACGCTGTTCCCCAACCTCAAGGAACGCGCCCGCACCGCCCACGGCACCCGCCTGTCGGGCGGCGAGCAGCAGATGCTGGCGATTGCGCGCATCCTGCGCACCGGGGCCAAGCTGCTGTTGCTGGACGAGCCCACGGAAGGCCTGGCACCGGTGATCGTCCAGCAGATCGGGCGGACCATCCGCGAGATCAAGCAGCGCGGCTTCACCGTGCTTCTGGTGGAGCAGAACTTCCGCTTTGCCGCCACCGTCGCCGATCGTCACTACGTGATGGAGCACGGTCGCATTGTCGATATGATCCCAAATCATATGCTTGCGTCCAGCATGGACAAGCTGCACGATTACCTGGGGGTGTAGGCCATGATGATGATCTTCGGCATTCCCGCGCCGCTGCTGTTCGGCCAGTTGCTGTTGGGCGTGATCAACGGCGCGTTCTACGCCATGCTGGCGCTGGGGTTGTCGATCATCTTCGGGATGCTGAACATCATCAATTTTGCCCATGGCGCGCTGTTCATGATGGGCGCCTTCGCGGCATGGGCGCTGCTGCATCTGTTCGGGATCGGCTATTTCCCGGCGTTGATCCTGGCCCCGATCGTGGTCGGGATTTTCGGTGTGATCCTGGAGCGGACGCTGATAAGCCGGCTGTACAAGCTGGATCACCTGTATGGGCTGCTGCTGACCTTCGGCCTGGCGCTGGTGATCCAGGGCTTGTTCCGCAATGCCTATGGCAGTTCCGGGATGCCCTACGATATCCCGCGCATCCTGCAGGGCGTGACCGATCTCGGGTTCATGTATCTGCCGATCTACCGCGCCTGGGTGGTGGTGGCGGCGCTGGTCGTGTGTCTGGCGACCTGGGCCGTGATCGAAAAGACCTCGCTCGGCGCCCGCCTGCGCGCCGGCACCGAGAACCCGGCCATGGTCCGCGCCTTCGGCATCAACGTGCCGCGCATGATCACCATCACCTACGGGTGCGGCGTGGCGCTGGCGGCGTTCGCCGGCGTGCTGGCGGCACCGATCTACTCGGTGAACCCGGACATGGGCGATAATTTCATCAACACCGTGTTTGCCATCGTGGTGATCGGCGGCATGGGGTCGATCATGGGGTCGATCGTTACCGGCTTCGGTCTTGGTGTGATCGAGGGCCTGACCAAGGTCTTCTACCCGCAGGGTTCCGCCACCGTGATCTTCCTGGTGATGGTGATCGTGCTGCTGTTCCTGCCCCGTGGCCTGTTCGGAAAGGCTGCCTGATGTCGATCACCACCACCGAACCCACCGCCGCCGCCGTCGCGCACGGAATCTTCGGCTTCACCCGCGCGCAGGCGGTGGCGTTCGCGATCATGCTGGCCGCGATCGTCGGGCTGCCGTACGTGCTGTATCCGATCTTCCTGATGCGCGTGCTGATGGGCGCGCTGTTCGCCTGCGCCTTCAACCTGATGATCGGGTATCTGGGGCTGCTGTCATTCGGCCATGCCGCGTTCTACGGCATCGGCGCCTATGTCGGCGCCTGGGCGCTGAAGACCTGGCACATCGATACCGCGCTGGCGATCCTGTTGGGCGGAGGCGCCGGGGGGCTGTTGGGCCTGGCACTCGGCTACCTCGCGATCCGCCGCTCCGGCATCTATTTCGCCATGATCACGCTGGCACTGGCGCAGATGGTCTATTTCTTCTGCGTCGAGGCGCCGTTCACCGGCGGCGAGGACGGCATCCAGCAGGTCCCCCGCGGCACCGCTTTCGGCTTCATCCCGCTACATTCCGACATGGCGATGTACTGGTTCACGGCGGTTATCTTCCTGGCCGGGTTCCTGCTGATCCATCGCGTCATCCACTCCCCCTTCGGCCAGGTCCTGAAGGCGATCCGCGAGAACGAACCGCGCGCCATTTCGCTCGGCTATCGGGTGCAGGACTACAAGCTGATCGCCTTTGTGTTGTCCACGTTCTTGTCCGGCATCGCCGGCGCCACCACCTCGGTGGTGTTCGGTATCGCCACGCTGGATGGCGTCGTCTCCGACCGGTCGGGCGATGTCGTGCTGACCACGCTGGTGGGCGGACTGGGCACCGTGTTCGGCCCGGTGGTGGGGGCCGCGGTGACTACCGCGATGGAGAACTACCTGGCGCAGTTCGGTTCCTGGGTCACGATCACGCAAGGGGCGATCTTCGTGATCTGCGTGCTGGCGTTCCGTCGCGGCATCGTGGGCGAGATCGCCGCGAAGCTGAAACTGTCGCTGTAGCACCGTGCTCGCCGCACCGCGCACCGGGCCCGCCCGGTTTTGGAACGCGGCCTGGCCAGTCCTCGCGCTGGCGAACTTGCTCTGGGCGGGCAATATCGTGCTGGCCCGTGGCATCGCCGGCGACGTACCGCCGATCGCGCTGGCCTATTGGCGCTGGACCGGAGCGTTCTGCGTCTCGGTGCCATTTGCCTGGCGGCATCTGCGACGTGACGCGCCGGTGCTGCGCGCGCACTGGCCGATGCTGCTGCTGCTGGCCGCGACCGGGATCGCCACCTATAATACCATGTCGTATATCGCGCTGGATCAAACCTCGGCGCTGAACGTGCTGCTGCTGCAATCGGCGCAGCCGGTCATCATCATCCTGTGGGCGGCGGCGCTGTTCACCGAATGGCCGACGCCGCGGCAGGCGCTGGGCGTGGCGGTCTCGCTGGCGGGCGTGGCGGTGATCGCGGGACGAGGGTCGTTGTCGGTCCTGCTCGGCTTGCGGCTGAACCCGGGCGATCTCTGGGTGCTGGGCGGGCTGGGTGTGTACGGGATCTATTGCGTCATGTTGCGCAAGCGCCCGGCGGTGCATCCGCTGAGCTTCCTGTCCGCGGCCATGGGGATCGGATCCTGTCTGATACTGCCGTTCTACCTGGGCGAATACGCCGCCGGCGCGCGGATCGTTCCCGGTCTGCATACCTGGCTGGCGATGGGCTACATGGCGGTGTTCCCGTCCTTCATTGCGTATCTGTTGTTCAATCGCGGGATCGAGCTGATCGGGGCGGGACGGGCTGGGCAGTCGATGCATTTGATGCCGCTGTTCGGCTCGGTCCTGGCGGTGGTGTTCCTGGGCGAGCGGTTCCGCGCCTATCACGCGGCGGGCATCGCGCTGATCGGGGCGGGCATCGTGCTGGCGTCCTGGCACGCCGGCGCCGCCGCGCGCGCGGCCCCGGCAAGGTCGTAGCAAGCGTTCAGACGCGCGGCGCGGCGCCGCGTTCGTACCACCCGCGCGAGGCGCGCACGATCCGCACCACCGACAGCATCACCGGCACCTCCACCAGCACGCCCACCACGGTCGCCAGCGCCGCGCCGGACTGGAAGCCGAACAAGGCGATCGCGGCGGCCACGGCAAGCTCGAAGAAATTGGACGCGCCGATCAGCGCCGACGGTCCGGCCACGCACCATTCCGTGCCCACCGCCCGGTTCACCAGATAGGCCAGGCCGGAATTGAAATAGACCTGCACAATGATCGGAATCGCCAGCAGCAGGATCACCAGCGGCTGCGCCACGATCTGCCGGCCTTGCAAGCCGAACAGGATCACCAGGGTCGCGAGCAGCGCCACCAGCGAGACCGGTCCCAGCCGCCGCAGGGTCCGCCCCAACGCCCCCGCCCGCAGCAGCGACCGCCGCCACAGCTGCGCGATGATCACCGGCACCACGATATACAGCACCACCGACAGGAACAGCGTGTCCCATGGCACCACGATCGAAG
>DAHWDR010000090.1:0-10183 GCA_027330745.1 Acetobacteraceae bacterium
AGTCAACCTCGGCACAAAGTCGCCGCGGCGCCGGGCCGGCCGGCCGGCCGCTTCTATCACGTCGGGCGGCAGCGGAGGAGGACGCGATCGATGAGCGACATGCCACGGCATCCTGACGGCGAACCCTGGCAGTGGGCGGAACCGGTCTGGCGGCGCATCGTCAACCGCGCCCGCGCCGGCCGCAGCCTGCGCCCGGCATCCTGGCCCGATGGCGCGCGCTGCGCCGTGGCACTGTCGTTCGATGCCGACCATGAAACGATCCCGCTGCGCGACGCCGACGAAAGCCCGATGCGCATCAGCCAGGGCCAGTACGGCAATCGCCAGGCGATGCCGCGCATCCTGCGCCTGCTGGACTGCGAGCACATTCCAGCGAGCTTCTTCTACCCCGCCGTCGCCGCGCTGCTCTATCCCGACGAAGTGCGCGAAGTCGCCGCCGCCGGTCACGAGATCGGCATCCATTCCTGGATCCACGAGGCCAACACGACGCTGCCCCCGGGCGCCGAGCGCGACCTGACCTTCCGCGCCGCCGAGGTTCTGACCCGCCTGGTCGGCACCGCCCCGGTCGGCATCCGCACTGCGAGCTGGGATTTCTCCACCCAGACGCTGGACATCATCCGCGAACTCGGCCTGCTGTACGACAGTAGTCTGATGGCCGATGACGACGCCTATGAACTGACCGACTCCGGCGTGGCGACCGGCATCGTCGAGCTGCCTCCGGAATGGATTCGCGACGACGCGGTCTATTACAACATGCTGCGCTTCTCCGCGCTGCGGCCCTACACGCCGCCCTCGGCGGTGGAGGAGATTTTCCGTGCCGAGTTCGATGGCGCCTGGGAGGAAGGCGGGTTGTTCCTGCTGACCTTGCATCCCCATATCAGCGGCCATCGCTCTCGTCTGCCGGTGCTGGCGCGGCTGATCGCGCACATGAAATCCCGCGGCGGCTGCTGGTTCGCCACCCATGCAGCGGCGGCGGCATGGTGCAAGGATTGCGCGGCGGGGTAGCGTTGCAGCCCCGAACGACGCGCCCGACGCCGGTTGCGCGCCCCCCATGGCCCCTCGCGCCCCCCAGCTGCCCCGCGTCCCTTGGGCTTGCCGCCCGCCGCCGGGGGCTTCTATAGCCCCCGGAAGCCGTAAGGAGTGCCCATGGCCAGCCTCGCCCCAGGACCCGCCGATAGGACCGCCGAAACCGCCGCGCACGCCCGCCAGGCCGAACTCCTCGCGCGGCCCCTCACGCCGACGCGACGCATGGCCGATGCCATCCGCGCGCTGGCGATCGACGCCGTGGAGACCGCTAAATCCGGTCATCCCGGGCTGCCGATGGGCATGGCGGACGTGGCGACCGTCCTCTGGACCCGGTTCCTGAAATACGACGCCGCCGACCCGCGCTGGCCCGATCGCGACCGGTTCGTGCTGTCCGCCGGCCATGGCTCGATGCTGCTCTATGCCTTGCTGCATCTGACCGGTTTCGACGGCATGGAAATCGCCGACCTCAAGCGCTTCCGTCAGCTCCATTCCCCCGCCGCCGGGCACCCCGAATACGGCGCCCACCCGGCGATCGAGACCACCACCGGCCCCCTCGGCCAGGGTGTCGCGACCGCTGTCGGCATGGCGCTTGCGGAACGCATGATGGCCGCCCGCTTCGGCAAATCGCTGGTCGATCATCGCACCTGGGTGATCTGTTCGGACGGCGATCTGATGGAAGGCATCAGCCACGAGGCGATCGGGCTGGCCGGGCATCTGCGCCTCGGCAAGCTGACGTTGTTGTGGGACAACAACCACATCTCGATCGACGGCAACACGGCGCTGGCGCGATCGGAAGACACGCTGAAGCGTTTCGCCGCCGCGGGCTGGGCGACCCGCGCGGTGGACGGCCACGATCCGGCGCAGGTCGCTGCGGCGTTATCGTTCGCGGTACGCTCGAAGAAGCCCACCCTGATCGCCTGTCGCACCATTATCGGCTTCGGCGCCCCCAACAAGGCAGGGACCGCAGCCGCCCACGGCGCGCCGCTTGGTGCGGCCGAGGCCGCCGCCGCCAAGGCGGCACTCGGCTGGACCGCGCCGCCGTTCACCATCCCCGGCGATCTGGCGCTGGCCTGGCACGAGGCGGGGAGCCGCGGCGCAGGCGTCCGCCGCGGCTGGCTCAAGCGCCTGGCCCGTCACGCGCAGCGCGCCGAGTTCGACCGCGCGCTGTCCGCGCGCATGCCGGAAGACTGGCACCAGACGGTCGCCGCGCTGAAACAGACCATCATCGACACGAAACCGAAGCTCGCGACCCGCGCGGCCAGCCAGATGGCACTGGACGCGCTGGTGCCGGCGATGCCGGATCTGGTCGGCGGTTCGGCCGATCTGACCGGATCGAATCTGACCTTCGTTGCCGGCATGGGCACCGTCGCGCCCGGCGCCTATGGCGGCCGTTACCTGCATTTCGGCATCCGTGAGCACGGCATGGCCGCCTGCGCGAACGGTATCGCGCTGCATGGCGGGCTGATCCCGTATGTCGCCACGTTCTTCGTGTTCACCGATTACCTGCGTCCGGCGCTGCGGCTGTCGGCGTTGATGGGGCAGCGCGTGATCCACGTCCTGACCCATGATTCGATCGGCCTCGGCGAGGACGGCCCGACGCATCAGCCGGTCGAACATCTGGCATCGCTCCGCGCGATGCCCAACGTCCACGTGTTCCGCCCCGCCGATACGCTGGAAACCGCGGAATGCTGGGAACTCGCGCTGCGCCGCACCGACGGTCCCAGCCTGCTGGTCCTGTCGCGTCAGGCCGTGCCCGCGCTGCGCACCGAGGCGGGCGAGAATCGCTGCGCCCGCGGCGGCTATGTGCTGGCCGAGGCCGCCGGCCCGCGCGCCGCCACGCTGATCGCCACCGGCACCGAGGTCGCGATCGCGATGGACGCCCGCGCCCGCCTGGCCGCGAACGGCATCGCCGTCGCCGTCATCTCCCTGCCGTGCTGGGAGAGTTTCGCACAGCAGGATCCGGCCTATCAACAAGCCGTGCTCGGCACCGCGCCGCGCGTCGGGATCGAGGCGGCGGTGGCGCAGGGCTGGGACCGCTGGCTCGGCCCGGACGGGGTGTTCATCGGCATGACCGGTTTCGGCGCCTCGGCCCCGTTCGAGGTGCTGTACAAGGAATTCGGCATCACCGCCGAGGCGATCGCCGCGGCGGTGACCCGGCGCACGGGCCACTCCGCCGCCGCCTGACCAACGAAAAACGCCAGACCACAAGGGAAATCACAAAAATGTCCGTCAAGGTTGCCATCAACGGTTTCGGCCGCATCGGCCGCCTGGTGCTCCGCGCCATGATTGAAAGCGGGCGCGACGATCTGACCCCGGTCGCGATCAACGACCTGGGCAGCGCCGAGGCCAACGCGCATCTGTTCCATTACGACAGCGTCCATGGCCGCTTTCCCGGCCAGCTGGAGGTGTCGGGCGATACCATCACCATCCGTCACGGCGGACGCGTGTGGGGCCCGATCCGTGTCTCGGCCGAGCGCGATCCCACCAAGGTCCCGTATCAGGGTGTGGACGTCGCGCTGGAATGCACCGGGATCTTCACCAGCAAGGAAAGTGCATCGGCTTTGCTCAAGGCCGGCGCGCGCAAAGTGCTGGTCTCGGCGCCGGCCGACGGCGTGGACGCCACCGTGGTGTACGGCGTGAACCACAAGGTGATCACGCGCGAGATGACGGTGATCTCCAACGCCTCCTGCACCACCAACTGCCTGGCGCCGATGGCCAAGGTGCTGCACGACAATTTCGGCATCCTGCGCGGCTACATGGTGACCATCCACGCCTATACCGGCGATCAGAAGCTGCAGGACACGCTGCACAAGGACCCGCACCGCGCGCGCGCCGCCGCGGTCTCGGCGATCCCCACCACCACCGGGGCGGCGCGCGCCGTAGGCCTGGTGCTGCCGGCGCTGGCGGGCAAGCTGGACGGCACCGCGATCCGCATCCCGACGCCGAATGTCTCCTTAGTATCGCTGGACGTGAACCTGGAAAAACCCGCCGATATCGCCGCGGTCAACGCCGCCATGAAGCGCGCGGCGGACGGCGAGCTGCGCGGCATTCTGGACTACAACACGGAAAAACTGGTCAGCATCGATTTCAACCATTGCCCTGCTTCGTGCAGCTTCGACGCTACGCAGACCGCGGTGGTGGACGGGGCACTGGTGCGCGTGATGGGCTGGTACGACAACGAATGGGGCTTCTCCAATCGCATGTCGGACACCGCGGCGCTGTTCGGCAGCCTGTGACATGACGGCGCGCTCGCTGGACGGGGTCGCCGTCGCCGGGCGGCGCGTGCTGTTGCGCGCCGATTTGAACGTGCCGGTGCATGACGGGACGATCTCCGACCTGACGCGGATCGAGCGGCTGACGCCGACCATCCGCGAACTGTCCGCCGCCGGGGCGAAGGTGATCCTGTGCAGCCATTTCGGCCGCCCGGACGGCAAGACGGTGGCGGCGCTGTCGCTGGCCCCGGTGGCCGCCGCTCTGGGCCAGGTGCTGGGAAGACGCGTCGGCTTCGCGCCCGATTGCATCGGCCCGGCGGCCGCGACCGCGGTCGCCGCGATGGAACCGGGTGACGTGCTGGTGCTGGAAAACACCCGCTTCCATCCGGGGGAGGAAGCCAACGATCCGGGATTCGCCCGCGCCCTGGCCGGACTGGCCGATCTTTACGTGAACGATGCGTTTTCCACCGCGCACCGCGCCCATGCCAGCACCGAGGGCGTGGCGCATCTGCTGCCGGCCTATGCGGGGCGGCTGATGCAGGCCGAGCTGGAGGCACTGCACGCCGTGCTGGGCAACCCCACCCGCCCGGTGGCGGCAGTGGTGGGCGGGGCGAAAGTGTCCACCAAGCTCGATCTGCTCGGTCATCTGATCGGGCGCGTCGATGCGCTGGTGATCGGCGGCGCGATGGCGAACACGTTCCTGGCGGCACAAGGCCTGCCGGTCGGGCGTTCGTTGCAGGAGCCGGAGCTGCACGCAACCGCGCGCACGATCCTGGACCGCGCCGGGGCGGCGCTGCTGCTGCCGACCGATGTGGTGGTGGCGACGGCGCTCGCGCCAGGCGTTGCCACCCGGATCGTGCCGGTCGCTGCGGTCGGACGCGACGAGATGATCCTGGATCTGGGCCCCGCCAGCGTCGCGGCACTGGCCGCGCGCCTGCCCGGTTGGCGCACTCTGGTCTGGAACGGCCCGCTGGGCGCGTTCGAGACCCCACCCTTCGACGCCGGCACCACCGCCCTGGCCCGCGCCGTCGCCAGCGCGACCGCGGCCGGAACGCTCCGCAGCGTGGCGGGCGGGGGCGATACCGTGTCGGCATTGCGCGCGGCGGGGGTCGTGGACCGTTTCAGCTACGTGTCCACCGCCGGGGGCGCGTTCCTGGAATGGATGGAGGGGCGGGTGCTGCCAGGGGTCGCGGCGCTGGGCTAGGCGGCGGCGCTACCCCGCCGCGCTGACGGCACGCTCAGCCGCCGCCGGCTCGGGAGTGGAATGCGCCCCGGATGGTCGCGGGCAGATGCATCAGCCCGTTGCCGAAGTCGCGGGCGCCGTTGACCGCCGCATGACCCACCGCCGCGGCACCATGGACGATCGCATGGCCGCTATCGACGACCGCCGGGCCGGCATGATGCGCGGCGTCCTTGGCTCCGTGCCCGACATCGTGCGCGGCGGTCCCGGCCGTCATGGTCCCCCCGGCCGGAGTCGCGTCAGCGGCGCGCGCGGCGGGCGAGGTCAGCGCGAGCAGGACGGTCAGCATGGCCGCATAGCGGATCGGTGGCGACATGGCGGCTCCCGAACGGAAGGAAAACCAGTCTGCCATGCTGTGCCCAGGGGGCACCAGGACGTCGTGGCGATCCCGGGCGCTGCGGCCCTCGTCGCCTCCCAGGCCTGGGAGCGGGTCCGGCGCGGTTTGCTCAGCGCGGCGGCGGCGTCTCGTACTCCGCGATCTGCCACGAAGCCGGTTCGGCAGCGGCGCGCGCATACCATTCCGCCACCAGCGGATGCGCCCGTACCGCCGCGCAATACGCAGCCGAGTCCGCCGTCAGCTCCGGCCGCCAGGTCAGGAAGCGCGCCACCACCGGCGCATACATCGCATCCGCCGCGCCGAACGCGGCGCCGAACAGGAACGGCCCGCCGGCGCCGAACCGCGCCCGCGTCTCGGCCCATGATGCCTCGATCCGCGCGATGTCGGCCACTGCTTCCGGCGTGCGCCCCAGACCGGCGAAATCCACCCCGAGATTCATCCACATCGACCGCCGCAGCCCCTGGAACCCGCTATGCATCTCCGCCGAAATCGACCAGGCGCAGGCGCGCGCAACCGGCTCGGCCGGGAACAAGGCGGGCGTCCGTTCGGCGCAATACGCAACGATCGCGATAGAATCCCACACGCGCGCGCCGCGATGTTCCAGATACGGCAGAGTGCCGTTGGGCGACACCGCCGCGATCGCCGCGGTGGGGCCGGGCCGCGTCAGCTGGATCGTCACGATCTCCACATCCAGCTCGGCCAGCCGCACCGCCAGCCAGCCGCGCAGCGACCATGAGGAAGTGCGGCAATTCGCGATATAAAGACGTCCCTCCGGCATCGGCAGGGTTTCCATTCAGGGGCGAATCCCGTGTAACATCGCACCCAGCCGGTGGAAACCGGCAAGGAGGCGCGGCGATGATCCACATGTACGGCTTCTGGCGCTCGGCGGCGGCGTTCCGCGTGCGCATCGCGCTCAATCTGAAGCGTCTGGCCTATACGGAAACCATGATCGATCTCGACGCGGGCGAACAGAATCGTCCCGCGTACCGTGCGGTGAACCCGCAGGAAGCGGTGCCGGCCGTGATCTTCGACGATGCGCCGCCGATGTATGAATCCCTCGCGATCCTCGAATATCTGGACGAGATCTACCGCGCCCCGGCGCTGCTCCCGGCCGATCCGCGCGGCCGGGCGCGGGTCCGCTCGCTGGCCCTGATCTATGCCGCCGATCACCATCCGTTGATCGTGCCGCGCGTGCGCCGCTACCTGACCGAAATCCTGCACGCCGACGAGGCCGCGCGCACCGCCTGGATCCGCCACTGGTTCGCCGAGGGCCTGCGCATCGGTGAGGCTCGCCTGGCGGCCGAGCCGGAAACCGGCCGCTTCTGCCATGGCGACGCGCTGAGCCTCGCGGATCTGTGCCTGATGAGCCAAGCCATGGGCGCGCGCGGCTTCGGCATCGACCTCGCCCAGTTCCCCACCACCGCGCGCATCGTCGCCGCGTGCCTGGACATCGACGCCGTCGCCCGGGCGCTGCCGCTGCGCCAGCCGGGGGCGCCGGCGGCGCATTGAGATCGAACGGGGGCGGGTGAAAGGAAGGCCAGCGGGGCGCTGTCTCCCTGGCCTTCCTTTCACCCCCCTGTTCGGGCCAGCGGCGGCAGGCGGATCAGGGCGATTCCCAGCACGTTGAAGCGTCCGTCGCTCAGCGTCAGCGGGATCGTCACCGGTGCTCCCGGGGTGGCCGGGGCCAGCAACGACAGCACGGCTTTGGCGGTGCGCGCGGTGTCGTTGTTCAATGCCCCGTTGGCCGCCAGCGTATCCAGCGCGTGCGCGTAGCCCGCCAGTGTCAGGCGTCCCGTGCCCGCAGGCCGCAATGCCGCATCGAGATCGAGCCGCGCAGTCCCGGTCGCCGCGAGTGGCCCCCAATGCAGAGCGGCGTGCGCGATCCGCACGTGGCCATGGTCGCGCTGCCAGGTGCCCAGCCATGCCGCGAGTCGGCCCCGGCTCCCGTAGCGCGGGAGCGCCCCGGTCAGCCGCGCCCGCATTGCGACGCGCGCAATGCGCCGCCCCAACGGCCAGCGCCGGGTGCGCGGCAACACGATCCCTCGCGCCGCCAAGGTCAGGTCATGCCGCGTGGGGGTCCGCGTCACCAGGCGCGCGCGCAACGCCGCGATGCCGAGGCCCGGCGCGACGCCGGCGGGATCGGCGGTCAGCACTTGGACCCGCAGGCTCAACGCCCGCGGCCGGCCGGCCAGGTCCAGACGCAGCGTCGCGGCCAACACGGCGGCGTGCAACCGCAGCGCGGGCCGGCCGGGCAGCGCCAGATACTGCGTGCCCTGTGCGAATACGGTCACGCGCAGGGGCAGCAGCGGCGGGACGCGCAGCACCAGCCGCGCCGCGCGCCAGCTGATCCGCCCCGGCGCCGCGGGATCGGGGAGCGTGACGCGGAACCGCGGCACGACCAGGTCGGCGGCAAACGGGAAACCGGCCCGCACCGGGCGGGCACTACTGACCTGCCAGCCGGCCGCGCGCCTGGCGTCGGCCCAGCTGGCCAGGCCGCGCGCCAGCCGCGCCGTGGTCCAGTTCCAGGCCAGCGCATCGGCCAAGCCCAGCACCAACACGGCCACGGCAAGTCCGATCGCAAAGCGGCGCATGGCGGTCTCCGCCCGGCAGCGGCGATGCCCCGGGGCGAGGTCGTGTCTAGCCGGCGGGCGGCGCGACGGCGAGGGTCAGGCGGGCGCCGCGCAGGGACGTGTACCCATGTCGGCCGGCACCGAGATTTCCAGCAGCTCGAAATTCTCCGAGGCCCCGGTTTCGTTATGCGGCGTGCCGCCGGGGATGAATACGGAATCGCCCGCCTCCAACCGGATCTTGCGATCGGCAAATTCCAGCAGGATCCAGCCGTTCAGCATATAGACCAACTGACCTTCGCACAGATGCTCGTGCCAGCCGGTCGGTTCGGTCATGCCGTCGCGCCCGGCGGTGACCTGCGCCCGGATGCGCCCGGCGCTGCCGGCCGTGACACCAAGATCGCGATAGGTGAAGAACGCGCGTCGGCCTTTGACCAGCACGGGGTCCTTGGCCGAGGAGACCGCGACACGGGGCGTGGTGGCGGCTTCGGGCATGATTGGTTTCCTCCGGTGATGCAGTGCCTCCGCGCGGAGCGGGGGCGCGGTTCAGTCCGCCGCAGCCGCCAGCCCGCCGCGCGCGCGTACCGCACTGGCGAACGCCTCGAAGATGCGGCGCGACAGGGCGTCGGTCTCGAAATCATATTCCGGGTGCCACTGGATGCCGACGGCGAAGCCGGTGGCGTCCAGCACCCGTACCGCCTCGATTGTGCCGTCCGGGGCGATGCCTTCCGCAACCAGGCGCGGGGCGAGCCGGTCGATGCCTTGATTATGGAGGGAATTGACCGCGATCTCGGTAGCTCCGGCAAGCCGGTGCAACCATGACCCCGGTACCACCCGGATCGCGTGCGCCTTGCCGGTGCGGACCCGGGGATTCGGCTGCATCGGCGTGGAATGGTCGAACCGCCCGGGCAGATCCTGCAGCCGCTGGTGCAGACTGCCGCCGAGCGCCACGTTCAGCTCCTGAAAGCCGCGGCAGATCGCCAGCACCGGGACGCCGCGCGCCACGGCGGCGCGGATCAGCGGGAGCGTGGCGGAGTCGCGCGCCGGATCCTCGGGCGTGCCTTCGGGATGCGGCGGACCGCCGTACAGGCTGGGCTGCACGTTGGACCGGCTGCCGGTCAGGATGATCCCGTCCAGCCGATCGAGCAGGGTGGTGGCGTCGGCGGCATGTCCGTTGGCTGGGATCAGCACCGGGACGCCGCCCACCACCTGATCGGTGGCGCGGACATAGGTGTCGGAGGCGGCGTGGTTCGGCATCCCGAACACGCCGAACTGCTTGGTGCAGCAGCTGATGCCGATGAGGGGTTTCACCTGATCCCGGATCCCGGTTGCGCGATCCCGACTTTCGCCCGCCATTGCGTCGGAAACATGACGCTCGGCATCATGCGCCGGTCCGGTCCGGATGGGAAGCGCGGATGGTGCGGGCACCGGGGCAGCTTGAAAACCACGCCGGCGCCGCTCAGGCGGACAAGCACCCGCCTTGCCGCGTGCCGGCTAGGCGCGGGTTGCGCGACGCCGGAACCGGCCGAGCATAAGGGCGGCGCCGATCGCCAATAATGCAAATGTCGATGGCTCGGGCACGCTGCGCGGGGCCGCGTAGGTACCGGTCACATCAAGCACGACCGCCTGACCCACGGCGATCGTGTCGCCCGTCAGGTTCACGCCGATGATCGGGAACAAGTTGAGTACGCCGGTGGGCGTGACGGTATTCGTCGAATCGAAGCTGTCGCCCGTGATCGTCGCGCCGGTTCCGTAGGTGAAGATGAAGCCGACGAACGAGGTAGGCGCGCCATAGGAGAAGCTG
>DAHWDR010000008.1:0-3631 GCA_027330745.1 Acetobacteraceae bacterium
TCGGAAAATCCCAGATCGCGGTTCAGCCCGTGGCGGACATTATCCCCGTCCAAACTCATGGTATGCAGCCCGCGCGCATGGAGGCGCTGTTCCACCAGGTTGGCGATGGTGGATTTGCCCGCCCCCGACAGCCCGGTGAACCACAGCACCGCCGGGCGCTGCCCCTTCAGCGCGGCGCGCGCCGCCTTGTCGATATCCAGCCGATGCCAATACACCGCGCGCCCGTTGGGTTGGATGCGCGTGGTCATCCCGGCGCCCACGGTCGCGCGCGTCAGCCGGTCGATCAGGATGAAACCGCCCAGCGCGCGATCGGTCGCATAGGGTTCCAGCACCAGCGGGTCCGCCAGCGACAAGGTGACGGTCCCGATCTCGTTGGCGGACAAAGCGCGCGCCGGCTCGTCCGCGACCCGATCGAGGTCCATCCGCCCGGCGATCTCGGTGACGGTGGCAACCGTGCTCGCGGTGCCGGCCATCAGCAGATACGCCCGGCCGCGGAACAAATCGGTCGCGTCCATCCACACTACGCGGGCGGTGATCTGTTGCGTCGCCTCGGGCACCGGCGCGGTGGCCAGGATATCGCCGCGGGAGACGTCGATCTCGTGATCCAGCGTCACGGTGACGGCTTCGCCCGGCCCGGCGCGGTCGGCCTCCCCGTTCGCGCCGATCAGCCGCGCGATCCGCGCCGAGGTTCCGGCGCGCGCGTTGACCACCGCGTCCCCCACCGCCAGCGCGCCGCCGCGCAATGTGCCGGCATAGCCGCGGAACGCGGCATCCGGGCGCAGCACCAGCTGCACCGGCAGCCGCGCCGGCGCGTCATGGATCGGCGCAGTGGGGATCGGCGCAGTGGGGACCGGCGTCGGGACCACGGCCTGCTCCAGCGCCGCGAGCAAGGTCGGCCCGTCATGCCAGGCCATCCGCGCGGAGGCGCGGGTGACGTTGTCGCCCTCGCGCGCAACCATCGGGATCGCGGTCAGCGCCACGTCGCCGAAGCGCGCCAGCAGCGCCGCGATGGTATCCCGCGCGGCCGCGAATGCCGCCGGATCGAACCCGGCCAGGTCCATCTTGTTGACCGCCAGGATGAACTGCCGCACCCCCATCAGCGACGCGATCGCCGCGTGCCGCCGGGTCTGGATCTGCACCCCGGCTGCCGCGTCCACCAGCAGGATCGCCACATCGGCCAGCGACGCGCCGGTGGCCATGTTGCGGGTATATTGCTGATGCCCTGGCGCGTCGGCCAGGATGAAGCGCCGGCGCGGCGTCTGGAAATACCGATAGGCGACATCGATCGTCACGCCCTGCTCGCGCTCCGCCGCCAGCCCGTCTACCAGCAGCGCGAAATCCAGCGCCCCCGGCACCGTGCCGAACCGGCGGCTATCGGCGGCCAGCGCGGCCATGGTATCGTCCGGCACGGAATCCGTTTCGTACAGCAATCGCCCGATCAAGGTCGATTTGCCGTCATCGACGCTGCCGCAGGCCAGCACGCGCAGAAGCTCGGCCGGCATCAGAAATATCCCTCGCGCTTCTTCGCTTCCATGCTTGCGTCCTGGTCGAAATCGATCAGCCGTCCGGCGCGTTCCGAAGCGCGTGAGGCCGCCATTTCGGCCAGCACGGCGGGCAGATCCGCGGCTGCCGATGCCACTGCGGCCGAGAGCGGGTAGCAGCCCAGCGACCGGAACCGCACCATCCGCGGCGCCGGCGTTTCCCCCGGCAGCAGCCGCATCCGGTCGTCATCCACCACGATCAGCGCGCCATTGCGTTCCACCACCGGGCGCGGGGCGGCGAAATACAGCGGCACCACATCGATCCCTTCCGCCAGGATATAGGTCCACACGTCGCGTTCGGTCCAGTTCGACAACGGGAATACGCGCAGGGTCTCACCCGGCGCGCGGTGGCCGTTATACAACTGCCACAACTCCGGCCGTTGCCGCTTCGGGTCCCACACATGGCCGGGGCCGCGCACCGAGAAGATGCGCTCCTTGGCGCGCGCGCGTTCTTCCTCCCGCCGCGCGCCGCCGATCGCGCAATCGTAGCCGCCCGCGTCCAGCGCCTGTTTCAGCGCCTCGGTCTTCATGATGCGGGTATAGGTGGACGGATCGTGGTCGAACGGATTGACCGCGCGCGCCAGCCCGTCCGGGTTGGTATGGACATGCAGCCGCAGCCCGAACCGCGCCACGGTGGCGTCGCGGAAGCGGATCATGTCGCGGAACTTCCAGGTGGTATCGATATGCAGCAGCGGGAACGGCACCGGTGCGGGGGCGAACGCCTTGCGCGCCAGGTGCAGCAGAACCGATGAGTCCTTGCCGATCGAATACATCAGCACCGGGCGCGCGGATTGCGCCGCGGCCTCACGCACGATGTGGAGGGCCTCGGCTTCCAGGACAGACAGATGGGCGGCGTCAGGGGGGATCATAAACCGGGGCTGTAGAAGGAATTTCCCACGAGTGGAAGGGTGGCCATGGATATTCCCAAATACTTCCGCGCATCCAGGATTATCGAGATAAGATTTCTATCCACCGTCAATCCGGGAAATCCGGCCACCATCCCGCCAGCGCGCTCCGGCGCAGGATCGCCGCGATCCGGCGTCGGTCCGCCGGCGCCAGACGCTCCCGCCAGCGGTGCAAGGTTGCGGCCGGATCGCGAAACACCGTGTAGTAGCCCTGCCGTCCCGCGCCGGCGACGCTGGCGGCGATGAACGCCTCGGTCGCCCGGGTCCAGGGCAGTCCGGTGAACGCGAACAACGCCCGCGCTTCGCCGGCCGGATCGGCGCAGAGATCGTCGTAGCGCAACACGCGCGCGTTGGGCAGCGGGGTCAGATCGTCCAGCATCATCTCGTTGCGGACCACCCAGTGCCAGGCCAGTTGTTCGACCACCGGCATCCGCGCCAGGTTCGCCGCGGTCAGGCCGTGGCGACGGCCAGCGGGCGTGGCCGGAATCCACGCGAACTCGGCTGATTCCGTGAACTTGCCGCGGGCCGCGCCGCGCAGCACCGATTCCACCTGCCCGCCCGGATCGCGTAGCAGCAGCACCGCCTGCCCGTCCGCCGCCGCCCGCGTCAGCAGTCCGGCGCGGCCATGGCCGCTGACCGACTTCACCACCACCCGCATTGCGCCACGATCGCCCCGCGCCAGATCCGGCAGTCGCAGGTTGTGCAGGCCGCCGCGCCGCGGCTCCAGCGCCGCCAGGGTCCGCAGCCCGTGGGCCAGCGTCCGGTGCAGCGCGGCGCCTGGGCGGTTACGGTAGGATTTCGCAAAGAATGGCGCCGGCCCGGTGGTTTTGACGGTTGCCGCCGCGGCCATGCGCCGCAGATAGTCGCCGGCCGCCGCGTCGAAGGCGCCGGGATCAGCGTCGGCGCAGATCCAGGGCAGGCCGAAATCTTCCAGCTGCCGCTCCGGCTCGTGGCGGTACAGCGTCATCGGGTGGCTGTCGAAGATCTTGCCCAGCCAGGACGTGCCGGAACGTTCCACACCGAACAGCAGAATCGGACCGGCCACGACGGCCGGCGCGCGCCGCAGCGCAGGCGCCAGCCCCACCCCGCCGATCCAGGATGACGCACGGATCAGATGCGTGAAGGCGAGCACCGCGACGATGGCCCGGAATCCCCCGACCTGACGATGCTTCGCCAGTAGCGGCA
>DAHWDR010000148.1:0-6701 GCA_027330745.1 Acetobacteraceae bacterium
ATCCGCCGCGCCATGGCCGCGATCCCGTTCCCCCGATTGGTGGACAGCGCCTCGATCAGCCCCAGATCACGCAGGAACGCCGCCGGCGTCGCCCGGATCTCCTGGGCGCTGCGCCCCGAATAGACCCGCAGCAGCAGCGCCACCAACCCGCTGACGATCGCCGCGTCCGACGCCCCAGCCAGGAACAGCCGATCGTCCCGCGTCTCGGCGGCCAGCCACACCTTGCTCTGGCAGCCCTGGATACGGTGCGCCTCGTCCATCCAGCAAGCGGGGAACGCAGGCAGGGCGCGGCCGAGATCGATGATGTGCTGGTAGCGGTCCATCCAGTCGTCGAACACCGCCAGATCTTCGGCGATGCCGGCGATGGCGGCGGCAGCCGTCGGGTCCTGGGGGGCGACAAACGGGGCAGACATAATGGGGCATGTGCTTGCGGCGCCGGCCCCGGTCAAGCCGCATCCGCCACATAGCGGCGGCGCAGCGCCATGAACGGGCGTTCCACCGTGGCATAGGTGAACGCCGCCAGCGCCAGCGCCAGCGGCAGGGCCAGCAGCGCGGTGGTCAGCAGCGCGTCGGCGGTGGCGGACGCGAACGGGCGCAGCACCCAGCCATGCGCAGCAAGCACCGAGATCACCGCGAAATGCAGAAGATAGATCGAGAAGCTGACCCGCCCGATCGCTTCCAACCCGCGCGCCAGCAGCGCCGGTAAGCGATCGGCGATGCCCTGCCAGGACAGGATGATCCCGGCCCAGCCCAGCGCCTCGGCGTCCGGCCATAGCGCCTTCCACCAGACATGCGCCGGCCAGCCGCCGGCCAGGTGGAACCCATAGAGCAGCGCCCATAGCCCGGCACCGGCGATCCCCACGGCCGGCCAGCCGCCGCGTTCCGGACCATGGCCGGCGAAGCGCAGCCCGATCAGCATCCCCAGCAGGAACTGATCGATCCGCCCGGCGATGGTCCAGTACGACATCCATTGCGCGTCCGCCCCCGCCAGCACGGCGAACAGCCGCAGCAGCAGCGCCAGCAGGATCGCGCGGACGAGCCAGGTCGCGCCCTGGGTCTCCGCCAGCCGCAGCAGCAGGGGGAAGATCAGATAGAACTGGAACTCCACCGCCACCGTCCAGGCCATCGCCGCCAGCGGCCCGACCGGAATGGCGTAGTTGGCCAGCGGCAGCACCAGCAGTGCCAGCCGCGGCAGGGAAAAGGTGCCGAAGCCGGCGCTGAGCGCGAACACCACCACAATCAGATACATCGGGTAGATACGCAGCAGCCGATTGCGCAGGAAGTCGCCATAGCGCACGCCGCGCCCGGCGGTGCCTTGCACGAAGATGAAGCCGCTGAGCACCATGAACCCGGCCACCGCGCTATGGCCCTCGGCGAGCACCGCCAGCACCGGGTTGCGGGTGCGCGGCCAGTCGGCGAACACGAAATCGGCATGGTGGATCAGCCGCGCCGAGAACAGCAGATACCCGTGATAGAACAGCACCAGCAGCGCCAGCAGCGCGCGCAGTTGGTCCACGCCCGGCAGCCAGGCGCGATTGAGGCTGACCGGGCGCGACGCCGTCATTTTTACAGTGGCGCGCAGGCGCGGGCGAGCCAGGCGCGGGTATCCGCCGGCAGCGTCGGCCCCACCGCGGCCAGCACCCTGGCGTGATAGGTATCCAGCCAGGCGCGCTCGGGGGCATCCAGCAGGGCGGGGTCGATCAGGCGGCGGTCGAACGGGGCCAGAGTAAGGGTTTCGAAGCCCAGGAAGCGGCGGCTGGCGTCCGGCAGCGCCGGCTGGACCAGCAACAGGTTCTCAAGCCGGATGCCGTATTCCCCAGGCAGATAGAGGCCCGGCTCGTCGGACAGAATCATGCCGGCGGCCAGCGGCACCGGGCGGGCCAGCCGCGAGAGGCTGACCGGGCCTTCATGGACCGACAGGAAGCTGCCCACCCCATGGCCGGTTCCGTGGTCGTAATCCAGCCCCGCCCGCCACAGCGCGCGGCGGGCGAAGGCGTCGATGGCGACGCCGGTCAGCCCTTCGGGAAAGACCAGCGTGGCGACGGCGATATGGCCTTTCAGCACCAAGGTGGCATGGGTGCGCGGCGCGGCCGGCGCCGGGCCGGTCCCGGTCCAGACGGTGCGCGTGACATCGGTGGTGCCTTCCGGGAACTGCGCGCCGGAATCGATCAGATACACCTCGTCGCGGCGGATCGGGCGGTCGGTTGCCTGCGTCACCCGGTAATGGATGATGGCGCCGTGTTCGCCGGCGCCGGAGATGGCGGGGAAGCTTTCCCCCCGAAAGCCCGGGCGTTCGGCGCGGAAGCCCAGCAACCTGGCGGCGGCCTCGGCTTCGGTGGTGGCGCCGGCGGCGCCGTCCAGCCAGTGCAGGAAGCGGATCAGGGCGACGGCGTCGGAGGCATGGGCGGCGCGGGCACCGTTCTGCTCGGTGGGGTTCTTGATCGCTTTGGGCAGGGCGCAGGGATCGGCCGCGTCGGCGACGTGCGCGCCGGCGGCCCGCAAAATCTCGGCAAACCAGACCGGGGTGGTCTGCGGGTCCAGCCGCACAATGCGGCCGGAAAGCGTCCGCAGCGCCGCTTCCAGCGCCGCCGGTGGTTCGGCGGTCACGTCGTTGCCCAGCGCCGCGCGGGTCTCCGGCCCCAGCTTGGCCGGGTCCATGAACAGCCGCACCGCACCGGCGGAATCGATCAGCGCGAAGCCCAGCGCCACCGGCACGAACGCCAGGTCCGTCCCGCGCAGGTTCAGCAACCAGGCGATGGAGGCGGGATCGGTCAGCACCGCCGCGTCCTGGCGGTCGCGGACCAGGGCGGCGGCGATATCGGCGCGCTTGTCGGCCGAGGACCGGCCGGCGTAGTCCAACGGTTGCGGCACCGCCGGCGCGGCCGGGGCGGCAGGGCGGTCGGGCCATACCGCGTCGATCGGGTTGGCGGCGCGCGCACGCAAGGTCAGCCCGGCCTCGGTGAAGCGTGCCAGACCGTCGGCCGAGATCAGCCGCGGATCATAGCCGATCACGGCGCCGGCCGGGGCGTGGCGCGCGGTCCAGCGCGGCGGCGGGGTTTCCGCGATGTGGAGCGTTTCAAAGCAGGCCGGATCGGTCTCGGCCGCCAGTTGCAGCGTGTAGCGGCCATCGGTGAACACCGCCGCGCGGTCGGTCAGCACCACCGCCATCCCGGCGCTGCCGGTGAAGCCGGTCAGCCAGGCCAGACGCTCGGCCGATGGCGGCACGTATTCGCCCAGATGCTCGTCGGCGCGGGGGACGATGAAGCCGGCCAGCCCGTCCCGTGCCAGGACCGCGCGGAGGGCGGCGAGACGATCGGCGATGTTATGGGTCAAGGCATCTGACCTTTTATGCGATTGCTGCATGGCAGCGCATCCGACTCCGCACTGATCGCGGGCCGGATCGCGCTTATGTTGCACTGCGAAAGGCCTCGGGGGCGCCCCGCCGTATTGACGACGCGCCGGACCCGAGGGAACCGATGGGAGCTTCCCATGTCTGCCCCTATTTCCAAGACCGATCTCACCTTCCACCTGCCGCAGAGCTTCTCCTACCACAGCACCTGGGACGATGCCGATTACGAGCCGGCGAAGCCGCTGGGCCGTTGGGCGCGCCTGGTGCTGGCGTTCCAGCTGACGCAGGCGCGGCTGCTCCGTTGGGCCGAGCGGCGCTCGGCGGTGCAGGAACTTTCCGCCATGTCGGAGCGGGAACTGTCCGATATCGGCCTGACCCGGTCCGATATCGGCCGCGTGACCGATCCGTCCTTCGTTGACGAATACGCCGGACGCCGTCTGGCGCGCGGCTGAACCGCGCCAGCGGGGTGAGCCAGCGGGGCGTGGGGGGCGGGGGCAACCTCGCCCCGCGCCCGGGCGCGGGCGCGGTCTCTCGTTGACCCCGGTGGGCACGGACCCTATCTGACGTTCGCGCCTGTCCGGAAGGTTCTCAATGCTCGCCGCTCTTGCCCGCGCCGTGTTCGGCACGTCCAACGATCGTGCGCTGAAATCCTATCAGCGCCGCGTGCCGCAGATCAACGCGCTGGAACCCGCGATCGCCGCGCTGGACGATGCGGCGCTGGCGGCCAAAACCGTCGCGTTCCGCGAGCGCCTGGCCGCCGGCGCCACGCTCGACGACCTGCTCCCGGAAGCGTTTGCGGTGGTCCGGGAAGCGGCGAAACGCACGCTCGGCCAGCGCCATTTCGACGTGCAGTTGATCGGCGGCATGGTGCTGCACGACGGCAAGATCTCCGAAATGAAGACCGGCGAGGGCAAGACCCTGGTCGCCACCCTGCCGGTGTATCTGAACGCGCTTGCCGCCAAGGGCGTGCACGTGGTCACGGTGAACGACTATCTGGCGCGGCGTGACGCCGAATGGATGGGTCAGATCTACCGCTTCCTGGGCTTGTCGGTCGGCATCATCGTCCACGGCCTGGACGATGAGGCCCGCCGCGCCGCCTACGCCGCCGACATCACCTACGGCACCAACAACGAATTCGGTTTCGACTACCTGCGCGACAACATGAAATACCATCTCGAGGAGATGGTGCAGCGCGACTTCACGTTCGCCATCGTGGACGAGGTGGACAGCATCCTGATCGATGAGGCGCGCACGCCGCTGATCATCTCCGGGCCGGCGGAAGACAGCTCCACCCTGTATCGCCAGGTGGACGTGGTGATGCGCGAATTGGTGAAGGATGATTCCACCTACGACAAGGACGAAAAGTTCCGCACCGCCTCGTTGACCGAGACCGGTTCCGAACAGGTCGAGACGATGCTGCGTGCGGCCGACATCATCACCGAGGGCAACCTGTACGACATCTTCAACGTCTCGGTGGTGCATCACGTGCAGCAATCGCTGCGTGCGCACACGCTGTACACCCGCGACGTGGATTACATGGTCCGCCAGGACAAGGTCATCATCATCGATGAATTCACCGGGCGGATGATGGAAGGAAGGCGCTATTCCGACGGGCTGCACCAGGCGCTGGAGGCCAAGGAAAATGTGGAGGTGCAGGCCGAGAATCAGACGCTGGCCTCCATCACCTTCCAGAATTATTTCCGGCTGTACCCGAAACTGGCCGGCATGACCGGCACCGCCTCGACCGAGGCCGACGAATTCGCCGAGATCTACAAGCTGGATGTGATCGAGATTCCGACCAATGTCAGCGTCACCCGCCGCGACGAGGACGACGAGGTGTATCGCACCGCGGCCGAGAAATACGAAGCCGTGGCGGAGTTGATCGACGAGACCCGCAAGACCGGCCAGCCGACCCTGGTCGGCACCGTCTCGATCGAAAAAAGTGAAGTCCTGTCTGAGATATTGAAGAAAAAGAAAATCCCCCACGCGGTCCTGAATGCCCGCTTCCACGAGCAGGAAGCCGAAATCGTGGCCGAGGCCGGCGCCCCCGGCGCGGTGACGATCGCCACCAACATGGCCGGCCGCGGCACCGATATCAAACTCGGCGGCAGTCTGGAAACGCGGCTGAAGAAGGCGCTGACGGGCGTGGAAGATCCCGACTTGCGCGCGGTCAAGGAGGCTGAAGTCCGCGATGCGCTCGCGGTGGCGCATGAAACGGTGAAAGCGGCCGGTGGGCTGTTCGTGCTGGGCACGGAACGCCATGAAAGCCGGCGCATCGACAACCAGCTGCGCGGCCGGTCCGGCCGGCAGGGCGATCCCGGCCGCTCGCGCTTCTTCCTGTCGCTGGAAGACGATCTGATGCGCATCTTCGGCTCCGACCGGATGGGCGGGATGCTGCAGAAGCTGGGCTTGCGCGACGGCGAGGCGATCGTGCATCCCTGGATCAACAAGGCGCTGGAGAAAGCGCAGAAGAAAGTCGAAGCCCGCAACTTCGACACCCGCAAGAACGTGCTGAAATACGACGACGTGATGAACGACCAGCGCAAGGAGGTTTACGCCCAGCGCAAGGAGTTCATGCGCGCCGAGGACGTCTCGGACTCCGTCGCCGGGATGCGCGCCGAGGTGATCGCGGCACTCGTCGCCCGCCGCGTGCCGGAGAAGGCCTTCGCCGAGCAATGGGAACTGCCGGAGCTGGCGGCCGATCTGGCGCGCGTGCTGAACCTCGATCTTCCGGTGGCGGAATGGGGCCGCGAGGAAGGCATCGACGAAGTCCATCTGCGCGAGCGCATCGAACAGGCGGCCGAACAGATGATGGCGGCGAAAGCGGCCAATATGGGTCCCGAGCTGATGCGCTTCATCGAAAAGGCGCAGCTGATCCAGGTGTTGGACGCCGTGTGGAAGGAACATCTGTACGCCCTGGACCATCTGCGCCAGGGCATCGGGCTGCGCGCCTATGGCCAGAAAGACCCGCTGAACGAATACAAGGCCGAGGCCTTCGCCCTGTTCAACGCGATGCTGGACGAGCTCAAGGAACGTGTCACCGCCGAGCTGGCGCGAGTGGAGTTCTCCCCGGACACGCCCGGCGGCCTGACCTGGGAGCCGCAGGAGATGCAGTTCCTGGAACTGCACCCCGATCCCGTGTCGGCGTTCGGCCCCGCTGCTGCGTTCGGCGACGCGGCGGGCGATCTGGCAACGCTCGCGCCCCCGCTGGCGCTCGCGGCACAACCGCTGCGGGCCGAGGCGATCGATCCGGCCGACCCCGCTACCTGGCGGGCGACGCCGCGCAATGCCACCTGCCCGTGCGGATCGGGGCGGAAATACAAGCACTGCCACGGACGATTGGGGTAGGCGG
>DAHWDR010000157.1:0-2772 GCA_027330745.1 Acetobacteraceae bacterium
GCCAGGAACAGCGGCGTCAGGTAGATGGTGGAGAAAATCCCGATCCCGGTGATGAACGAAAGAATGCACCCGATCAGGAAATTGCGGTTCCCCAGCGCGCGCAGATCCACCACCGGCGCGGCGATGGTCAGGCTGCGCAGCACGAACAGTGCGCCGGTCACGCCGCAAACCCAGGTCAGATGGCGGATCGTGGGATCGGACAGCCAGTTCCAGCGCGCGCCTTCCTCCAGCACGTATTCGGCCGACCCGAGCGCCACCGCCAGCAGCGCGATGCCCGGGTAGTCGGCGCCGCGCAGCAGCGACGGATCCGGCCGGTCGATATCCACCAGCCACAGCACCAGCGCGCTGACCGCGAGGCCCGGTACCAGGTTGACGAAGAACAGCCAGTGCCAGTCCAGCGTATCGGTGATCGCTCCGCCGATTACCGGTCCCAGGACCGGGGCGATGGAGGCGATGGTGCCGACCACCGCCGCCGCATAGACCCGCTTCGCCCCCTGGAAATAATGGAAGGACGAGGTGAACACGGTCGGGATCATCGACGCGCCGAGCAGGCCCTGCAATGCGCGGAACACGATCATGCTGTCGATGTTCCAGGCCATGCCGCAGAGCAGGCTGGCAAAGGTGAAGCCCAGCGCGGAGCCGGCGAATAAATAGCGGGTGGAGCATACGCGCGTCAGCCAGCCGGAGAGCGGGATCACCACGATCTCGGCGATCAGATAGGCGGTCTGTACCCAGCCGATCTGGTCCTGCGCCGCCGACAGCCCGCCGCCGATCGCCTGCAAGGACGAGGCGACGATCTGGATATCCAGCAGCGCGATGAACATGCCGACGCACATCACCGCGAATGGCAGGATCGCGCGCATCACCGTCCCTCGGTCCTGGTATCCACCGATATTGTCGTCGATAGACCCGGGCGCAACCAGCCCAGCGCGGCGGCACGCGGCGACAGCAGGATGCGTACCGGCACGCGCTGCACGATACGGGTGAAATTGCCGGTCGCGTTCTGCGGCGGGATCACGCTGAACACCGCGCCCGTGGCCGGCGCCAGGCTGCCGATCGTGCCATGCAGCACGCGGCCGGGGAGTGCGTCGGCGGTGATCGTCGCGCGCTGTCCGGCACGCAGCCGGGCCAGCGCGTCCTCCTTGAAATTGGCGTCGATCCAAAGCCCGCGCGCGGGCACCAGCGACAGCAGCACCTGGCCGCGGGCGACATAGGCGCCGCGCTGCGCGGCGCGGTCGCCGACATAGCCGGTGACCGGGGCGCGGATTTCGGTGTAGCCGAGATCGAGCCGCGCGGTGGCGCGGTTCGCAACCGCTTCGGCCTGGATCGCGCGGGCGGCGTCGCGTTGGGCGCGCAGCACGGCCAGCTGCGCGCGATCGGCGGCGAGCGTCGCGTGGGCGGCGCGCGCGGCGGCGGCGGCAACATCCAGCGCGGCGCCGGCGCGCTCGGCCTGCTGGGTGGTCCCGGCATTGGTCCGGGCCAGGCGGCGGTAGCGCGTCGCTTCCTCGGCGGCGAAGCGCAGCTTGGCGTCGGCGCCGGTCAGGGTGGCGGCGGCGGCGGTAATGCGGGTGCGCTGCAACGGGATTGCGGCGGCGGCGGCGGCCTGGCGGGCGGTGGCGGCGGCGACCGCGGCGTCCGCCCGGGCCAGCGCCGCGGTGGCATCGCGCCCGTCCAGGCGCACCAGGATCTGGCCCTCATGCACCAACTGGTTGTCGGCGACCGCGATGCTGGCGACGAACCCCCCAATATGCGGCGCGATGGCGGTGACGTTGCCGCCGACATAGGCGTCATCGGTGGTTTCGAAGAACCGCCAATTGGTCCACCAGCGCCAGCCGAGGACGCCGGCGGCGAGCGCCAGCAGCACCGCGCCCGCCAGCAGCGCCACGCGGCGGCGGGGGAAGCGGCGGGTGCGGACCGGCGCCGCGTCGTCCAGGGTGCGGGCACTCATGGGGGTTCTCCCGGGTCACTTGCATTCTGACAGTAACATAGGATTGTCACTCTTATTCTGCAAGTATCCCCCCATTTGCGACTGGGTTTGCCCCGCGGGGGAGGACTGGTCGAGACTGCGCGCCCGTCATGACCTGGCCCGAGATGACCGATTTTGCAGCACTCGACCGCACCGATCCCCTGGCTCGGTTCCCCGATCTGTTCGATCTGCCGGAGGGCATCGTCTATCTGGACGGCAATTCCCTGGGTCCACTGCCGCGCGCGACGCGCCCGGCAGTGGACGCGCTGCTGGCCGGCGCGTGGGCGCGCGACCTGATCGCATCGTGGGAGACCAACGGGTGGATGGACGCGCCGCTCCGCGTGGGCGGGGCGATCGGGCGGTTGCTGGGGGCGGAGCCGAACAGCGTGGTGGCCGGGGACAGCACCTCGGTCAATCTGTTCAAGGCGCTGGCGGCGGCGGTGTCGTTGCGACCGGATCGGACCGAGATCGCGGTGGCGGCGGGAGATTTCCCGACCGATCACTATATCGCGCAGGGGTTGGCGGGATTGCTGGGACGTGGCCACCGGCTGCGCGCGGGGCCTCCGGGAGCCGAGACGGCGGTGCTGCTGGCGAGCCACGTGGATTTTCGCTCCGGGCGGATGCGCGACATGGCAGCGCTGACCGCGGCGGCGCAGGCGGCGGGCGCGCTGACGGTATGGGATTTGTCGCATTCGGCCGGGGCGGTGCCGCTGGACCTGGCCGGCGCGGGCGCGGATTTCGCGGTCGGTTGCGGCTACAAGTTCCTGAACGGCGGGCCGGGCGCGCCGGGGTATCTGTATGTGGCG
>DAHWDR010000011.1:0-1888 GCA_027330745.1 Acetobacteraceae bacterium
CGGCGCAGCCCGGGGATGCCCTTGCTGACCGAGTAGCGGTGGGTGCGCGGGTCCTGCACCGCCTCGATCAGCTTGGCGACGATATGCGGCGGCGTCGGGCCGTCCGGGTTGCCCATGCCGAGGTCGATGATGTCCTCCCCGACGGCGCGGGCGCGCGCCTTGGCGGTGTTCACTTCGGCGAACACGTAAGGCGGCAGGCGGCGGACTCTGTGGAATTCTTCGGGCATGGAACGCTCTGGGCTGGGGCGCCGGACGGCGGGAACGGCAGGAAGGCGGACCCGGAGGCCAAGCCGTTGACCGATCCGGGAAGCCGCGCGGAACCTCCCGCGCCCGCCGGTTCTTACGCCAATCCGGCTGCCGCCGGAAGCGCCGCCGCGGAGCCGTAGGCCTCGTTCAGGCCGGGCGGCGCCGCGTGAGGCCGATCCCCAGCAAGCCGGGGAGAAGCAGGAGGAGCGCCCGCGGTTCGTCGACCGCGGCGGCCGTCGGCGCGGAGATCACCAGGGTGCCCTGGATGGTAGGGTTGGAGTCGCCGTTGCTGCCGGCCACCGTGAAGCCCAGGACCTGGCCGGCGATCGCCGCCAGGGTCACGCTGCCGTTGTAGTTGAACCCGTTCGAGGGGGCCGAGCAGCAATTGGCCGGGCCGTAGCTGTAGACCGTCTGGGTCGATGTGCCGGAGAATGCCACCAGGGAGGCCTTGACCGCGAAATACGCATAGAAGCCGCTCGAACTCCAATCGAGCGTCACCGGCCCGGTGGTGGGGGCGGTGGTCTCGATCGTGTAGCTGTCGTTCGCGGCGCCGCCGCCGTTGCTGTAGGTAAACGTCAGGCTGGTCGAGGGATCGGAGGCGGGCGACAAGCCGGTGGTGCCCGCGGTCGCGGCGGAGACCGTCCAGTGGGCCGCATCCAGCGTGTTGGTCATCGTGCTCGCCCGCCCCGGCGCGGCCACGGCGAGCAGGCTTGCGATCGCGACGACGGTGGCCAGGATGACACGCGGCATGAAGCCTCCCCGAGAGAGTCCCGGCGGTGCGCCGACCCCAATGCGGCGCGTTGTCCCCGAGACCGGGGCGGGAGGTAGCTGGAGGGCGCTTGCAACTTGGTTGCGAAACGGGATGGGGGCCTACGCGATCAGGGCTGCCAATTCCGTCATGCTGGGCACGATGAGGTCCGGCTGGTGGGGGCCGCGGCCATAGGGGCGGCGGCGGCGGTCGATGAAGGCGGTCCGCATGCCTGCCGATTTCGCGCCGACGCAGTCGAATTCGTGGTTGGCGACGAACAGCACCTGATCGGGGCGCACCCTCTCGAGCTCGGCCGCCTTGGCATAGGTGGCGTGGTGCGGCTTGAAGGCGCCGGCCGTGGCCACCGAGATCAGCCGGTCGAACCGCTGGCCGTGGTGCGCGAGGGCGGCTTCCAGCATGTCCGGATCGCCGTTCGACAGCACCGCCAGCCGGTAGCGCGCGCGCAGCCGCTCCAGCGCCGCGGGGACCTCGGGGAAGGCGGGCAGGCGCACGATCGCCTCGACCAGCGCCGCGACCTCCTCCGCCGTATGGGCGATGCCGGCGCGGTTCAGGACATGGTCCACCGCGCGCTCCCCGATCTCCCGATAGGGCGTGTGCGCGCGGCCGAGCAGGGCGTCGATCATCGAGTTCTCGAAATGCGTCCGTCGCCACCAGGTGACGAAGCTGTTCGGGTCGCCGCTCCAGCCCTTGGCGCGCAGCCAGGGCGTGGCGGCGGCGATCAGCCCGCCCTGCATGTCCACGACCGTGCCGTACTGGTCGAACATGCAGACCTTGATGTGGCGCTTGAGTTCCTCGGCGTCCATCTGCCGTCCCCTTGGTGTCCCCGCGCAGCTTTGCCCGCGGCACCGGCGCTGCCAAGCCGGGGCAAAAAAA
>DAHWDR010000162.1:0-21846 GCA_027330745.1 Acetobacteraceae bacterium
GCGATCCGCGCCAGCAGCGGCGGCACCGTCAGCACCGCCAGCGCCACCCCCAGCACCGAACGGAACGCCAGTCCCCACCCCAGGGTCATCACGATCAGCCCCAGATAGCTGGGGTGGCGGATCACCCGATACGGGCCGCCGGTCTCCAGCGTATGGCCGGGCTGGATCGCGACCAGTCCGCTGAAGCGGAACCCCAGCACGAAGGTCGGCCGGATCCGCAGCCACCCGCCCGCGGCATAGACCGCCACGCCCAGCCAGCGCACGAAGTCCCCGCCGAAGGTCAGGACCCCGGTCCGGTCGCACCAGGGCGGTACCACCGTCGCCAGCCCCCCGAGCACACCGAAAACCGCCAGCACCCAGCGGTTGGACCGGTCTTCGCGCACCCCGGTGCGTACCCCGGCGCCGCTGAACAACCCGGCGAGCGACGCCACGATGGTCAGCGCCGCCAGCACCACCAGCGCCGGCTGCCCCAGGAACGCATGCAGGCCGCCGCGCGCCAGGACCACGATCCCAAGATAGATCGCGGTCCCGCCCAGCGACAGCAGCGCCATCCGCGCCGATGGCCAGGTCACGTCCCGCTACCGGACCCGGCGGAACTTGTGCAGGCTGCGCAGATTGTCCGGCCGTGGCTGGCCGGGATGGGTGGTCGGCCAGTTGGTCCAGGACACCTCGCCCACATACAGATCGCCGCGGCTATCCACGCAGAGCCCATGCGGCGCCATGAACTCGGTGGGGCCAAGCCCCGCGTGCAACCCGCCGAGGCGGGCGATGCGCTTGCCGGTGTGATCGTGGACGCTGATCCGCGGTCCCAGATTCGGCATGTTCAGATTGACCGGCATCCCGGGACCCAGTTCGCCGACATAGCAGACCGGGCATTTCCCGGGCGGCATGAACAGCCCGCACGGGCGATGCAGGTTGTTCCACTGCGCCTCGTACCGGCCCTTGCCGTCGAACACCTGCACGCGGTGGTTCTCGCGGTCCGCGACATACACCCACCCGTCGCCGTCGCAGGTGATGTTGTGGACGATGTTGAACTCGCCGGGGTCGGTCCCCGGCCCGCCCCACGAGAACAGCAGCTTTCCGTCCGGCGCGAATTTGTGTACGCGGCCATTGCCGTAGCCGTCCGAGACATAGATGTCGCCCTCGGGCGACAGCGCGGTATGGGTGCAGCGATGGAACGGCTCGCCGCTCATGTAGGGCGCGGGCTTGCCGGGAATCCCGAGCGTCATCAGGATTTTGCCGTCCAGCGTGCAGTGCCGCACGGAATGATCGCCGTCATCGGTCAGCCACACCGTATCGTCCGGCGCCATGTGCAGCCCGTGGGCGCGCGGAAACACGCCTTCGCCCCAGGACCGCAGGAATGTGCCCTCGCGGTCGAACACGATCATCGGGTGCTCGCCGCGGTTGAACACATAGACGTTGTCGTTCCGATCGACCCCCACCGAGCCGATTTCCTTGAACGACCAGCCTTGTGGCAGTTTCGCCCAGTCCGTCACCGGTTCGTAGATATACTCTCCGCTGCCGACCCGCTCCATGTCGCCCTCCCCGGACGGTTGTTCGCTGGCGGCAGCTTGTCACCCCCGCTGCGCGCCCGCCAGGGGGCGGCCGGAAGGCGGCCGGGCGGCATGAAATCCGCTGCACCGCGGCAGGAACCCCTTGACCTTGCGGCGGCGGCGGACAATGGAAGGGCGTCCGGCCCCGCGAGGGCTGTTCCGCGCAAGGGAGACGCCGCTCCGATGTCCTCGACCACCTCTGACGACCACAAGCCGGGCGGCCGGCGCGATTTCCTCGGGCTGGTCACCGGCGGCTTCGCCGCGATCGGCACCGCCGCCATCGCCTGGTCGCTGATCGATTCCATGAACCCGGCCGCGGACGTGATCGCCGCCGGCGCGCCGATGGATATCGACGTCTCCAAGATCGAGCCCGGCCAGCAGATCATCGTCCGCTGGCGCGGGATGCCGATCCTGTTCGTCAACCGCACTGCGGAGATGGTGGCGACGCTGAAGAACAAGGCAGACCTGGCCTTACTGTCGGATCCGAATTCCGAGGCGGTTCAGCAGCCGCCTTACGCCAAGAACTGGCATCGCTCGGTCAAGCCGGAGCTGGCGGTGCTGGTGGGGATTTGCACCCATCTCGGCTGCCTGCCGGGATATTTCCCGAAGCCCGACAAAGCCCAGCCGGTGGAAAATTGGCCGGGCGGGTATTTCTGCCCCTGCCACGGCTCGAAATACGACCTCGCCGGCCGGGTCTACAAGGACGTCCCGGCGCCCGACAATCTGCCGGTGCCGCCCTATGCGTTCCTGAACCCGAAAACGGTCCGCGTCGGCCAGAACCCGGCGGGCGTGAGCTTCAGCACCGGCGACGTAGCGGTGCTCTGAGCGCCGCGCCCCGGTGCGATTGCTGCTGATCGAGGACAACGATCGGCTCTCCGGTCTGCTCGGCCGGCTTCTCGTCGATGCCGGCTTCGCCGTCGATACCGCCGCAACCCGCGCCGCGGCGGAGGATGCCCTGGCGCTGGTCGGCTACGATCTGATCCTGCTCGACCTTGCGCTGCCGGATGGCGATGGCACCGGAATCCTCACCGCGTTGCGCCGCGCCGGCAGCGGGGCCCTGGTCCTGGTCGCCACGGCGCGGGCCGATCTGGTCGATCGGGTCCAGATCCTGAACGCCGGGGCGGACGACTACCTGGTCAAGCCCTTCGCCCCGGACGAATTGCTGGCCCGCGTCCGCGCGCTGCTGCGCCGGCGCAGCGACACCGCGCGTAATGTCCTCAGCTTCGGCAATCTGGCGTTCGACACGATCGCGCTGAGCCTGACCGTCGCCGGCGTGACGGTGGAGCTGCCGCGCCGCGAGCAGAACGTGCTTGCGGCGCTGCTGCGCCAGCCGGGGCGCGTGTTGCGGCGCGACGCGCTGGAACGCGCGATCTACTCGTTCGACGATGCCGAGGTCACGCCGAATGCGATCGAGGCCGCGGTCTCCAGGCTGCGCCGCAGATTGGAGACTGCCGGTGCCTCGGCGACCATCACCGCGATGCGCGGCGTCGGCTACCTGCTGAGCGAGACGGGGCCGTGATCCGCCGCGCCGCGCCGCCCAGCCTGGGGCGCACTTTGGCGCGACGCATGGTGCTGGGTGCGCTGGCGGTGGCCGCGGTTCTGACAATCGTAACGTTCACGAAATACCTTCTGGAAACCGACTACCTGCGCCGTGAGACGCTGGAGAACCAGGCCGAGTCGGTGGCTGCGGCGCTGGCTGGCGGACGCGACCCCGCCCGCCTGTATGCCTTCGCCCATTACAAACGTAACTATGGCTTCCGCGCTTTCGATCACCGCCTGGCCTATCATCGCCAGCTGATCGCGTCCGCCAATCTCGGCCTTCTCCCGCCCATTCCGACCGATGCGCATGGCCGCCTGGCCGCGCTGGAGGAGAAGTTCGAGGTGTTCGCCGACCCGACAGGCAGCGCCCGGCGCCTGTGGCAACTGACCGAACGCGAGGATATCGGCGCGAATCACTACTGGATCCAGGCGGCAATGCTGGGCGATCCCGACTGGCGCTGGCGCAGCGTGCTGGCGGGCGAGATGATGGATCATGTGGTGATCCCGATGTTGACCCTGGTGCCGATGCTCACCCTGGTGATGCTGCTGACCACGCGCAGCGCATTGCGCCCGCTGGGCCGCATCGCCACCCAGGCCGGGGCGATCAGTGCCGCCGCCGTGTCCGGCCAGGTGCTGGCGCCCCTGCCCGCCGACGGGCTGCCGCGTGAACTGGCGCAGGTGGTGGCGGCGCTCAACGCGATGCTGGGGCGGCTGCAACGCTCGCTGGCGATCCAAAAACAATTCACCGCCGATGTGGCGCATGAACTGCGCACGCCGATCGCGGTGCTGTTGCTGAGTGCCGCCGAGCTGCCGGACGGCGCGGCGCGGGCGCGCATGATGGGCGAACTGACCGGCCTGGGGCAGCTGGTCCAGGAACTGCTGCGCTTCGCCCAGGCCGAGGACGCGCTGGCCGAGGCGCGCGAGGATGTCGATCTGGAAGCGGTCACGCGCAAAGTATGCGAGGACCTGGCCCCGGACGCGCTGCGCCGCGGCCGGATGATCGAGCTTGAAACCGCCCCCACGCCCACGATCGCCGGCAACGTCGCGCTGGTGGAAATCGCGGTGCGGAACCTGGTGGAGAACGCCCTGAAATTCTCCCCCCGTGGCGGGACCGTTTCGGTCGCCCTCAGCGCCGGCGGACGGATTTGTGTCGATGACCGCGGCCCCGGCGTGCCGGAAGCGCAACGCGAGCTTGTGTTCGAACGGTTCTGGCGCGCCGATCCGGGCAGCAGCGGGGGCGCGGGCGTGGGGCTCGCCCTGGTCCGCCGCGTGGCCCAGTTGCACGGTGGCGAAGCCCGCCTGGAAGACCGCCCCGGGGGCGGCACCCGCGCCGTGCTCATTCTTGGCGGGGGGAGAGCGTAGTCGGCGGGGAGAAGGTTCAAACGAACCCAGCCGCGTCCGGGTCCCGTCGTGCTTTCCGCGCTGGCCGGCGGCTGGCATGATCCCCCGGGAGCAGCCACCCGGAGGGAACCATGAACCAGATCAGCAACGCGCCCTGGCGGTCTATCGAGACCCACCCCATCGCCGGCAGCCTTGGGGCCGAGGTGACCGGGGTCGATCTCGGCGCCGACATCGCCGACGACGTCCTGGCCGAGATCCGCGGCGCGCTGCTGGCCCATCAGGTGATCTTCTTCCGCGACCAGCGCCTGTCGCCGGATCGCCAACTGGCCTTCGCGCGGCGGTTCGGCGCGATCCATCTGCATCCGTTCATGGAGGGGATGGCGGATCATCCCGAGATTCTGGAAATCGTGAAGCGCCCCACCGACAAGCGCAATTTCGGCGGCGCCTGGCACACCGACCAGATGTTCGCCCCGGAACCGGCCATGGGCACGATCCTGTACGCGAAGCAGGTTCCTTCCGCCGGCGGCGACACGTTGTTCACCAACCAGTATCTGGCGTACGAATCCCTGTCACCGGGCATGCAGCGTCTGTGCGCGAGTCTCCGTACCGTCTGCTACGGCGACGGTTTCAAGAAGTACAACGGCCAGAACCGGCGTGACTTCTACGCCGGCAAGACCACCATGAAGGTGAAGGACCCGGGGGATGTGCAGACCACATCGGTGCACCCGCTGGTCCGTACCCATCCGGAAACCGGCCGCAAGGCGCTGTATATCGGCGGGCACGTGCAGCATTTCGCCGATATGGAGGACACCGAAAGCCGCCCGTTGATCGACTTCCTGATGGCCCATTCCACCCGCCCCGAGCACACCTGCCGGTTTCGCTGGGAAACCGGCTCGCTCGCGTTCTGGGACAATCGCTGCACGCAACATTTCGCGATCAACGACTATCCGGCGGAGACCCGCGTCATGCACCGCATCACGGTGCGCGGCGATACGCCGTTCTGACCGCCGCCAGGATCGCGGCGTGGACCGTGTCCGGGTCCGCGTCGGCATCGATCTGAACGCAACGATCCGGGGCCGCGGCGGCGATGGCGCGGAAACCGGCGCGCACGCGGTCGTGGAACGCGGCGTCCAGCGCCTCGTACCGGTCCGCCGGCTGCCCGCGTCCGGCCAGCCGCCGCGCCGCCACCGCGGCCGAGACGTCCAGGATCAAGGTCAGGTCCGGCGCCCGCCCTAGCATCGCGGTCAGCGCCGCAATCCGCTCCAGCTTCACGCCGTGGCCGTAGCCTTGATAGGCCAGGGTGGAATCGGCGAAGCGATCGCACACCACCACCTGACCGGCGGCCAGCGCGGGGACGATGGCGCGCGCCAGATGCTCGGCGCGGGCGGCGAAATGCAGGAAGGTTTCGGCCTCGGGCGTGAACGCGACCGCGCCGTGCAGCAGCGTGTCGCGCACCAGTTCCGCCCCCGGTGCGCCGCCCGGCTCGCGCGTCAGCAGCACCGTGCGGCCGGCTGCGCGCAAGGCATCCGCCAGCCGCCGCGCCTGGGTGGATTTGCCCGCGCCTTCCCCGCCTTCCAGCGTGACGAACATCAGCGCACGGCCAGCAGGTGCAGCAACACGGCCATCGCTCGCCCGGGCAGCCCCAGCCGCGGCACCGCCGCGCCGGCCACCAACGGCGCCGAGACATCGGCCATTCCGGTCCCGGTCACGGTCAGACGCGCGAGCGGCGTGCCCAGCGCCACCGGCGCGCTGACCGGGGCGTCATACGTCACCGCGATGCGCGCCTTCGCCTGCCAGCCGTGCGGCACGGTCATGGTCACGTCCTGCGTCGGCACCAGCGGCACGTGCGGCGCGGTCCCCAGCCAGACCGGCGCCTGGTCCACCGTCTGCCCGGCGCGGAACAAGGTGACGTCGGCGAAATTGGCGAAGGCCCAGCCCAGCAGGCGCTCGCCTTGTTCGATCCGCTGGTGGCCGCTCGGCATCCCGTTCAGCACCATCACGATGCGCCGTCCGTCGCGTGCGGCGCTGACCACCAGCCCGAAGCCGCCCGCCTGCGTGTGCCCGGTCTTCAGCCCGTCGGCCATGCCGTTATCCACCAGGACATTGCGGTTGCCCTGGGTGATGTTGCTGTAGGTGAACGTCTTATCCGCGAAGAAATGGTAGTATTCCGGAAAATCCCGCAGCAACGCCACCACCACGCGGGCGATATCGTGCACGCTCATGTAATGGTTCGGGTCGGGCCAGCCCATCGGGTTCATGAAATGCGAGTTCGTCAGCCCCAGCCGTTTGCCTTCCAGGTTCATCAGATGCGCGAACTGCGCCTGCGATCCGGCGATCGCCTCGGCCAGGACCACGCAGGCATCGTTGCCGGAATCGACGATCACACCCTTGATAAGATCGTGGACCGAAACGGTCGTGCCGACTTCGACAAACATCTTCGACCCGCCGAATCGCCAGGCCGTCCGGCTGACCGGAAGCATCGTGTCCAGCTTGAGCCGCCCCGCCTTCAGCCGCGAGAACAGGATGTACAACGTCATCAGCTTGGTCATCGATGACGGAGTCATCTGCGCGTCAGCGCGCTTTTCCAGCAGCACCGCGCCGGTGTTGTAGTCCTGGATGAACGCCCAGTGCGCGTCGGTCGCCACCGGCCCGATCGGGGTGGTGGCGGGCGTCGCGGGCGCCGCGGCGGGATGGGGAAGGACCTGCCGCCGCCGGCCGCGCGGCGCCGCGGCGGCGGGGCCGGCCAGCGCCAGGGCAACAGCGGACAGCGCGGACCGGCGGGTCAGCATCGCCCGTTACCCCGGCGCCACAAAAAGCTGCGGTCCGGTCACCCCGGCGGCCAGTGCCGCGCGCAGCGCCGCGTCCGCCGCCGCGACATGCGCGAACGGCCCCAGTTGCACCACGAAATGTTCTTCGCCCGCCTCGGTGCGCCGCAGGATCGACGGGTGCAGCCCCGCCACCCGAGCCGCCAGCACCGCCGCGTATTGATATTGGGAAAACCGGTTCAACCGCACCCACAACGCCCCCGGCATCGCCGCGGTCACCTGCACCCGCCCCGACAGCACCGGCTGGATCAGCCCGCGCGCCGCCACGGGTGTCGTCGCCAGCGCCACCTGCCGCGGCGGCAACGCGGTCGTGCCGGGCGGTCCCAACGGCGCGCTGGCCACCGCCGCCAAGGGGGCGGTCGCCACCGCCAGCCTCGGCCCACCGGGCAGGGCATCCGCGGCAAGCTGGCTGCGGCCCGGCAGCACCCGCATCCGCACCCGCGCCACGCCCGAGGCCGGGAACCCCAGCATCCGGGCCACGCGCGGCGTGACCGCCAGCAGCCGGCCCGGGATGCGCGGCCCGCGGTCGTTGATGCGCAGCACCAGTTGCCGCCCGTTCGCCAGATTGGTCACCCGCGCGATCGCGGGCAGTTGCAGATCGGGGCTGGCGGCGGCCAGCGCCCGCGGATCATACGCCTCGCCATCGGCGGTCAGCGGGCGATGCGAGCCGAGCGTCCCGGCCAGCCCGGTGGTCCGGCGATTCAGCCGCGCCCGCGGATAGTGCCACATGCCGCCCACCTGGTAAGGCGCGCCCACGACGTAATGCGGATGCGGCGCCGGGCCGGCGAACTGGCAGGCGGCCGGCAGCAATCCCAGCAACAGGGCCAGCAGGCGTTTCACGCGACGATCCGATCCCCAAGCAACCCCACGACCAGCGCATAGAAATCCGAGGGATTGTAGCGCCGGATCGCGGCGAAATTCGACCCCACCAAATACGCCGGTCCGGTTGTCCCGGCGGGCCGGACCAGCGCCAGCGGCCCCGGCGGCACCGCGCCCCCGGGGGCGCCCCCGGGGGCGCTCCCAGGGGCACCCCCAGGGGTACCCATCGGCACGACGCCCAACTGCCGCCACGCCGCCTCCGGCCGGGTGCCGGCGCCGGCAAAACCAGGCAGCACGACCGCCGGCACGCCCCAGCCCTGGCCGCGCCGCCAGCCGCTCCCCGCCAGATAGTTGGCGATGGACGCCAGCACGTCCGGCACGCTGTGCCAGATGTCGCGCCGCCCGGTGCCGGTGATATCCACCGCGTAGTGCAGATAGGCGCTCGGCATGAATTGCGGCTGACCCATCGCGCCGGCCCAGGATCCGGTCATCTGCGCGGGCGTGATATCGCCGGTGTTCAGGATGCGCAGCGCGGCGATCAGTTCCTTGCGGAAGAACGTCTTGCGGCCGCTGCCCCAGGCGAGCGTCGCCAGCGCGTCCACCACACCGAAATTTCCCGTGGTCGCGCCGTAGTTCGATTCCAGCCCCCAGATGCCCAGGATCGGGCCCGGCGCCACGCCGAACCGCGTTGCGATCTGATGAAACAAAGCCCGATGCGCCCGATACGCCGCGCGCCCGGCATCGATCCGCGTCCTGGTGATCAGCAGCGCGCTGTAATGCGCCCAGGTCATGGTGAATTCGGGCTGGTGCCGGTCCAGCTTCAGCACCTTGGGGTCGGGCGCCAGGCCGCCCAGCGCGGCGCTCAGCACGCCGGGGGCGATGCCGCGCGCGGCGGCCTCGGCGCGGACGCCGGCGAGGAAGGCGGAGAATCCGGGCGCGGCACTGGCCGGTGCGGCGAGCACGAGCGGAACGGCGGCGGTCAGGGCGCGACGGGTGAGCATGTCACGGAGTCTGCCATGCCGCGCCGCAAGCCGCCACCCGGCTTTGGGTGGCGGCTCGGGTCAGGCAATCCCCGGGTCAGGCAATCAATGCGCGACCCGCGCCTCGATCGCCGCGGCGCGCGCGCGGGGGGCCGGCTTCGGCGCCGCGGCCGTGCGCAGGATCGTGCGCAGTTCACGCAGGAAAGCGGTTCCGGCCGGGGTGCGCGCGATCAGCACGCTGCGCCGGTCGGCCGGATCGGGCTTGCGGACCACCAGCTCGAACGCCGCCAGCCGATCCACCGCGCGCGTCACCGCGGGCTTCGAGATATCCAGCGCCGCCGCCAGGCCGCGCACCGTCTGCGGTTGCGGGTCCAGGTAGCAAGTCAGGAACACGCCAAGCTGACGGGCGGACAGATCCGGCTCGTCGCGCCGGACCAGCGCCACGATCGCGTGGCGCAACGTGCCGATCAAACCGTCCGGGGTATCCTGGGCATGCGCGCTCATGGGCTGGTTGCCTTTCCGCGTGGGAGGAGCGGCAACCGACGGGGCGGGGCCGGAACGCCACCGGGGGAGGGTAGCGCCGGGCCCGCCCGCGCCGGCCGTCGATCGGCACCGTCGGGGGCGCCGACGCCGCTCATATGAGCGCGCATGCCTGTCGCCGCACCTGCCGCGCCATTACGATCGCGCCATATCGGCGCTACCCCGTTGCCGCCACCATCACCACGTGATCCGCCAGCGCCAGCGACGCGGTCAATCCGGGTGATTCAATTCCAAACAAGTTCACCAGCCCCGGCACGCCATGGGTCTGCGGCCCCTGGATCACGAAATCCTGACCGGGCGCCCCGGGCGGGACGATCTTCGGCCGGATTCCGGCATAGCCCGGCTGCAACGCCCCATCCGCCAGCCCCGGCCAATACCGCCGCACCGCCGCATAGAACCCGTCCGCCCGGTGTGGATCGACCCGGTAATCCAGCGCCTCCACCCACTCCACATCCGGCCCGAACCGCGCTTGCCCGCCCAGATCGATCGTCAGATGCACGCCCAGACCGCCCGGTACCGGCACCGGGTAGATCAGCCGCGAGAACGGCGAGCGTCCCGCGAGGGTGAAATAATTCCCCTTGGCGTAATACGTCCCCGGCACGCGATCCGGCGGCATCCCGACGATGCGCCGCGCCAAGCCCGGCGCGTGCAACCCCGCCGCGTTCACCAGCAACGAACAGGACAGCAGCATCGGCTCCGCCCCGCCCACCGCAACCTCGATCCCGCCGCCGCCAACTCGCGCGCTTGTCACCGGCGCATGAAACACCACCGCGGCGCCCGCTGCCTCCGCCTCCCCCTGCAACGCCAACATGTAAGCGTGGCTGTCGATGATCCCGGTTTCCGGCGACAGCAGGGCCGAGGTGCAGGACAGCGCCGGCTCGAACGCCCGCGCTTCGGCCGCGGTCAACACCCGCATCCCTTCCACCCCGTTCGCCTCGGCCCGCGCCTTGATGCCCGCCAGCCGCGCGTCCTCCTCGGCCGAGGTCGCCACGATCAATTTTCCGCAGTTCCGGTGCGGCACCCCCCGATCGCGACAGAAATCATACAACGCCCGCCGCCCGGCCACGCAGAAGCGCGCCATGAAACTACCCGCCGGGTAATAGATCCCGGCATGGATCACCTCGGAATTGCGCGAGGACGTCTCGGTCCCGATCCCCTCCGCCGCTTCCAGAACCAGAACCTCTCGCCCGGAACGCGCCAGGGCCCTGGCGACCGCCAGACCTACGACGCCGGCACCCACCACCACACACCCTACGTGCTCCACGCCAAACCTCCTTCGTCCCTCTGGGGACTTGCCGATGCGCCGGCGGGCATAGGCCGCCCCCGCCGCACCGGGGCCCGCGCACCCAAGTCCGCTCCGAACCAGACGGAGGGAGGTCCAGGGGACCGAGCCCCTGGCCTGAAGGCCGCGCCCCCAGGAAAACGCTCCCGACCCGGTATATCCACCGCTTCCGGCGGGGCAAGGGGAAGCTTGCCCCTGGCGGCCCGGCGGGGGGGCGGCTACATGCGGGGCATGAGCGAGGCGCTGCCCATTCTGATCGTCCCCAATCCGGTATTGAAGACGCGCGCCCGCCCGGTGCGCTCGGACGATGGCGATCGGGTGCGGGCGATGGTCCCCCAGATGTTTGCCGCGATGTATGCCGCCCCGGGCATCGGCCTGGCGGCGCCGCAGGTGGGCGTGGGATTGCGTCTGGCGGTGATCGATCTGATGCCGGAGGAGAAACCGGCCCCGATCGTTCTGATCAATCCGGAGATCGTCGCCGCCAGCGCGGAACTGGCAACCCGTGAGGAAGGATGCTTGTCGCTTCCCGGCCAATATGCCGACGTGACCCGGCCGGCGCGGGTGACGGTGCGCTATCACGATGTCGCTGGCGCGCGGCACGAGATTTCCGCCGAGGGGCTGCTCGCCGCCTGTTTGCAGCACGAGATCGATCATCTGGACGGGGTTCTGTTCACCGATCATCTCACGCCGTTGAAGCGCAACATGATCCTGCGCCGTCTGGCCAAGGAGCAGCGCCAGAAGCAGGAAAAATCGGGCGCGCGGTAGGCCAGGATGCGGCTTGCATTCATGGGCAGTCCCGATTTCGCGGTGCCGGCGCTGCTGGCGCTGCACGCGGCCGGGCACCAGGTGGTCATGGTGTATTGCCAGATGCCGCGTCCGGCCGGGCGCGGCCAGGCGGTGCGGCGCTGCGCGGTGCAGATCGCGGCCGAGCGGCTTGGTTTGCCGGTCCGTACCCCCGCCCGGCTGCGGACCGCGACCGACGAGCACGCCGCCTTCGCCGCCCTGGAGCTGGATGCGGCGGTGGTGGCCGCCTATGGGCTGATTCTGCCGCCGCCGATGCTGGACGCGCCGCGCCTGGGTTGCGTGAACATCCATGCCAGTCTGTTGCCGCGCTGGCGCGGGGCGGCGCCGATCCAGGCCGCGATTCGCGCGGGGGACGCCGCGGCCGGTGTGACGATCATGCGCATGGACCCGGGCCTCGATACCGGCCCGATGCTGCTGGCCGAGCCGGTGCCGATCCCCCCCCGCGCCACCGCCGCGCTGCTGCATGACGTGCTGGCGGAGCTGGGCGCGCGGCTGATCCTGCGCGTGCTGGCCGATCCGCCGCCTGCCATCCCGCAGCCCGCCGCCGGCGCCAGCTACGCGCCGCGCCTGACGCGCGCGGATGCGGTGCTGGACTGGACCGCGGCGGCGGCGGCGCTGGATCGCCAGATTCGGGCCTTCGACCCCTGGCCCGGCGCCGTGACCACGCTGGACGGGGGGGATCTGAAGGTGCTGGCGGCCCATCCCGAGCCGGCGCATCCCGAATCGGAGCCGGGTGCCGCGCCCGGCACCGTGCTGGACCCGGCGCTGCTGGTGGCGTGCGGCACCGGCGCGCTGCGTCTGACCCGGGTGCAGCGCCCCGGCCGGGCGGCGCTGGACGCGGCGGCCTTCCTGCGCGGGCATCCGGTGGCGGTCGGGACGCGGTTTGGCGGATGAGCGCCTGGGCGCTGCTGGTGGAATATGACGGCGCGAGCTTCGTCGGCTGGCAGCGCCAGGCGACCGGGGTTTCCGTGCAGGGGGTGCTGGAGGCCGCGGCGGCGCATCTGGCGCCCACACCGATCCCCGGGGGGCCTATCACTGTGGCGCCGATCACGGTGGCAGCCGGACGCACCGATGCCGGGGTCCACGCCGCGGGCCAGGTGGTGCAGCTCACCCTGGACCGCGACCTGGCCCCGGAGCGGCTGCGCGAGGCGCTGAATTTCCACCTGAAACCTCATCCGGTGGTGGTGCTGCGCGTCGCCCCCGCGCCGCCGGGATGGAGCGCGCGGTTCTCCGCCCTGCGCCGGACTTATCGCTACGTCATCCTGAACCGCCGTGCCCGCCCCGCGCTGGATGCCGGACGGGTCTGGCACGTTCCGGCACCGCTGGACGCGACGGCGATGGCGGACGGCGCCCGCTTGCTGCTCGGGCGGCATGATTTCACCTCGTTCCGCGCCAGCGCCTGTCAGGCCAACAGCCCGCTGCGCACGCTGGATCGGCTGGATGTGGCGCGGGACGGCGAGCGGATCGTGATCGCCGCCGCGGCGCGTAGTTTTCTGCACCACCAGGTCCGCAACATGGTGGGCAGCCTGCGCCTGGTCGGGTCCGGTCAGTGGCCGCCGTCGCGCATGGCCGCCGCGCTCGCGGCGCGCGACCGCGCCGCCGCCGGCCCGACCGCGCCCGCCGCCGGGCTGTGCCTGATGGAGGTGGGCTACAACGAGGATCCGTTCGCCGCCGCCGGCGCGACGGTCGGCTGATCCAGATCATTCGCGGCGCTCGCGCCGGCGCATATTACTGCAAAGCAATCCGCCGGACCTTCTGCCGGCATCGCAGCTGCGCTACACGATCCCAGGGAAAATCGAAGTCACCGTGGACGCCATCGCCGCCGCCGCGCCAGTCCGGCGCACCCTGCACCGCCTCGCCAATCCGGGACGCTTCCTGCGCCTGGCGGCGTGGCTGTTGCCGTGGCTGACCGTCCCCGGCGTGGCGCTGGCCGCGATCGGCATCGTCTGGGGGTTGTTCTTTTCGCCGGCCGACTGGCAGCAGGGCGACGCGGTGCGGATCATGTATATCCATGTGCCCGCGGCGTGGCTGGCCTCGGCCGGGTATGCGGGGATCGCCGCGTGCTCGGTGGTGTCGCTGGTCTGGCGGCATCCGCTGGCGGATCTAGCGGCGGCCGAGATCGGGCCGGTGGGCGCCGGCTTCACCGCGCTGTGCCTGATCACCGGCAGCCTGTGGGGCAAGCCGATGTGGGGCGCGTGGTGGGTATGGGACGCGCGGCTGACCTCGGTCCTGGTGCTGTTCTTCCTTTATTTGGGGCATATCACGCTGATCCGCGCGTTCGACAATCCGGAACGCGGCTATCGCGCCGGCGCGATCCTGGCGCTGCTCGGCGCGGTCGATCTGCCGATCATCAAGTTCAGTGTCGATTGGTGGCACACGCTGCATCAGGGGAACACATTCACCCTGACCGGCGCGCCGCACATGTATATCTCGATGCTGTATCCGCTGCTGCTTACCACGTTGGGCTATTCGTTGCTGTTCGCCGCGATCGTCACCGCGCGGCTGCGCGCCGCGGTGATGGAACGGCGCATCCGCGCGCTGTTGTTCGCGCGGGTCGAGGAGCGCGCCGCGGCATGAGCTTCCTGCCCTATATCATCCCCTCCTACGCGCTGGGCCTGCTGATCCCCGCCTGGTTCGGGCTGGCGGCCCTGCTGCGGATGCGCCGTGCCGACCGGCGGCTGGCGCAGATCGACCCCCGCCGCGCTCTCCGCGGCGCTGACGACCCCTTCCGCGCTCACCGCGGCGCTGGCGACCCCCTCCGCGCCCGCCGCGGCGGAGACGAATGATGACCCGCAAACGCCGCCGGCTTTACCTGCTGCTCGCCTGCGCCGTCGGCGTCGGCTCGGCCAGCGCGCTGGCGCTGACCGCGTTCCAGAGCAGCCTGACCTTCTTCGTCACGCCGACCCAGATCGCCACCGACCATCCGCCGCCCGGGCATGTCCTGCGGCTGGGCGGGATGGTGCAGCGGGGCAGCGTGCAGCATCTGTTGACGCGCGGTAAGCCGGAGGTGATCTTCCGCGTCACCGACGGCAGCAGTGCCGTGACGGTGGATTACGTGGGCGTCCTGCCTGATCTGTTCCGGGAAGGGCAGGGCATCGTCGCCATCGGCGCGATCGCCCCGGGCGGCACGTTCCGCGCCAGCGAAGTTCTGGCCAAGCACGATTCCGACTACATGCCGAAGGAAGTGGTCGCGGCGCTGAAGAAATCCGGCCATTGGAACCCCAACCAGGGCGCCCCGCCGCCGGCCGCGACCTGGTGGGACAAGACCCGCTTCACCCCGGCCGCCGCCGCGCGGCCGCGGGCCACCGGCGGATGATCCCCGAACTCGGCCATTTCGCGCTTGCCCTGGCGGTCGCGATCGCCGCCGCCCAGGCGGTGCTGTCGATCATCGGCGCGCGCGCCGACGACGCCCGCCTGATGGCCGCCGCGCCGGCACTGGCGCTGGGGCAGTTGCTGTCGGTGATGGTCTCGTTCGGCTGCCTGGTATGGAGCGCGGTGGTCAGCGATTTCTCGGTGCGCGACGTGGCGATGAACTCGGCGTCGAACGAGCCGCTGTTCTACCGGATCACCGGCGTCTGGGGGAATCACGACGGATCGATCCTGCTCTGGTGCCTGGTGCTGGCGATCTGCGGCGGCGCGGTGGCGCTGTTCGGCCGCAACCTGCCCTCGGCGCTGCGGGCGCGGGTGATCGGCGTGCTCGGGATCGTTTCCGCCGGTTTCCTGCTGTTCACCCTGACCGCGTCGAATCCGTTCCTTCGCATGTGGCCGCCGCCGATCCAGGGCGCGGCGATCAACCCGCTGCTGCAGGACCCCGGTCTCGCGATCCATCCGCCGATTCTCTACACCGGGTATGTCGGGTTCTCGATCCCGTTCGCCTTCGCGGTCGCGGCGCTGCTGGAAGGCCGCGTCGATCCGATGTGGGGGCGCTGGGTGCGGCCCTGGACCCTGGCGGCCTGGTGCTTCCTGACCTGCGGCATCGCGCTTGGGTCGTGGTGGGCCTATTACGAGCTGGGATGGGGTGGGTTCTGGTTCTGGGACCCGGTGGAGAACGCCTCGCTGCTGCCCTGGCTCACCGGCACCGCGCTGCTGCATTGCGCGATCGTGGTGGAAAAGCGCGACACGCTGAAGACCTGGACCGTTCTGCTGGCGATCGGTACATTTTCGCTGAGCCTGTGCGGGACCTTCATGGTGCGCTCGGGCATCCTGAATTCGGTGCACAGCTTCGCGGTGGACCCGACGCAGGGGGTGTTCATCCTGACATTGCTGGCGATCACCATCGGCGGGTCGCTGGCGTTGTTCGCCTGGCGCGCGCCGACGCTGGTGGCCACCGGGGTGTTTGCACCGATCTCGCGAGAGGGCGCGTTGGTGCTGAACAACATCCTGCTATGCGCGCTCTGCGCCGTGGTGTTCACCGGTACCGCATACCCGCTGCTGGCCGCGGTGTTCCACGAACAGCTCAGCGTCGGGCCGCCCTATTTCCATCTGACGGTGGTGCCGCTGCTGGTGCCGTTGTTCGCGGCGATGAGCGTGGGGCCGGTGCTGCCATGGAAGCGCGCCGACCTATGGCCGGCGTTGCAGCGCCTGTGGTGGGTCGCGGTGATCGCCGCGCTGGTCGGCATCGGCGCCGAGCTTGGGCTGCACCGCGCCTTCGCCGCCGGCGGCTTCATGGCCGCTTCCTGGCTGATCCTGGGCGCCTTCGCCGAGCTGATCGAACGTATCCGCCTGTTCCGTATTCCGCTCGGCGCCAGCTGGGCACGGGTGCGCGCGCAACCTCTGGGCGTGTGGGGGGCGGCGATCGCGCATGCGGGCATGGGGGTGACGGTCGCCGGCATCGCCGGGATGTCGCTGGCGTTGACCACCATCGTCGCGATGCATCCCGGCCAGACGATCGGGTTTGGCGGCTACCAATGGACCCTGCTGGCGGAACGCAACGTGCCGGGGCCCAATTTCAGCGCCCATGTGGCCGATCTGCGGATCAGCCGCGACGGCAGACAGGTCGCGCTGGTGCATCCGTCGATCCGCACCTTCGCGGAACAGCATCAGTCCGTGACCGACACCTCGATCCAGACCAACCTGCTGCGCGATCTGTATATCGCCATGGGCGGCGAGCAGGATGGCGCGGTGGTGCTGCGGCTGCATGTCAATCCGCTGGCGGCGTTCGTGTGGCTGGGGGCGCTGGTGATGGCGGCCGGCGGCGCCTTGTCGCTGGTGGACCGGCGGCTGCGCGTCGGCGCGCCGGCGCGGCGGGCCGCGCATAATCCCGTGCATGGCGCACCGGCCTGACCCGATGGACGCGATCGCCCGCCGCCGAATGCTGATGCTGGGTCCGCTCGCCGTCGCCGGCGCCGGCAGCCTGGTGTTCTGGGAGCTGCTGGCGCGGATGCGGGCCGGCACCTACGACCCGCATCTGCTGCAAAGCATGCTGGTCGGCAAACCCCTGCCGGGCTTCGCGCTGCCCGGCCAACCACCCTCGGCGGGGTTCTCGAACACCGATGTGACCGCGGGCAAGCTGCCGGCGCTGGTCAATTTCTTCGCCTCGTGGTGCATCCCCTGCATCGAGGAATCCGGCGAACTGATGAAACTGCGCGCCCAGGGCGTGACCATCTGGGGCATCGCCTACAAGGACACGATCGAGGCCACCAGCGCGTTCCTGATGCGTCACGGCAACCCGTACCACCGCGTTGCCCGCGACGCGAACGGGCGCGCCGCCATCAATTTTGGCCTCTACGGCGTGCCGGAAACCTACGTGATCGACCATACCGGCATCGTCCGCTTGCGCTACGCCGGCGCCCTGACCGCGGCCACCGTCGCGCGCAGCATCATGCCCCTGCTCCGGGGCACGGCATGAGAGTGGCGCGAGAAGAAGAACGGCCGGGACCCTCAGGCAGAGCGGGCTGGAGGACGGCGCCGGCCTGGCCGTGCCTGCTTCTGGTCCTGTTCATCCTCGCCCTGGCGGGGCCGGCGCGGGCATTGGACAATCCCAGTGAGATGCTGGCGAACCCGGTGCTTGAAAAGCGGGCCGAGGCGATCGGGATGCAGCTGCGCTGCGTCGTGTGTCAGAACGAGAGCATCGAACAATCGAACGCCGACCTGGCGCGTCAGTTCCGCGCCATCATCCGCCGCCGCGTGGTGGCGGGCTGGTCTAACCGGCGGATCATCGCCTGGATGGTGCAGCGCTACGGCACGTTCATTCTGCTCCAGCCGCCGTTCGATCCGTTGACCTGGGCGCTGTGGGGCGCGCCGGCGATCGCCCTGGCGGCGGGCGGCGCGGCGGTGGTTCTGGCGCGGCGGCGCAACGTGCCGCCGCCACCGCCGCTGTCGGCCGAGGAGCGCCGCGCATTGGCGGAACTTGAATGAAGCCGCATCCGGCATGATCTGGCTGGCGATCGCCGTTCTTGCCGCGGTTGCCCTGGCACCGCTGGGGTTCTCGCAGTTGCGCGCCACCGCTGCCGCGCGGGGCCGGCGCGCTCCGGCGCTGGCGCTGCTGCGCGGCCAGCTTGCCGAGCTCGACCGCGACCTGAGCGACCACCGCATCGGCGCGCCCGAGCATGCGGCCGCGGTGATCGAGGTGCAGCGGCGTCTGCTGGCGGAGGCGCGGCAGCCGGAGCCGATTGCCGTCGTCTCGACCCGGTCCGCGGTGCTCGCCGCGCTGGTCCTGGTGCCGCTGGGCGGGCTGGCGCTGTATCTGGTGGGGGGCTCGCCCGAGCTTCCCGCCGCGCCGCTTGCCGGGCGCATCGTCGCGGCGGAGGCACGCGCGCGCCGGGAGATGGCGCTGATCGCCCAGTTGCGGGTGGCGTTGAGCAAGATGGATCCCACCTCGCCGCGGGCGCGGGAAGGCTATCTTCTGCTGGGCAATGCCGAGGCCCGGCTGGGCGACATGATGGGCGCGGCCAAGGCCTGGCAGACCGCGCTGGCGGCCCGGTTCGACCCCACGCTGGCGGCCGAGACCGCCGAGGCGATGACCGAGGCCAACGGCCACGTGACCCCGGCCGCCGCCGCCCTGTTCCGCCGCGCCCTGGCCGCCGCGCCGGCGCACGCCCCCTGGCGGACGATGGTGGAGCGCCGGCTGGGCGGGGGGTAACGTCGGCCATCCGGCGATGCTGGCGCATGAGCCGGAAGACATGCACGGTCTGATCGTTCGAACCCATATCCGATCCGGCTCCACCGGAGGCGCCCATGTCCATCTCTCGTCCCGAGATCGAGGCGTTCCACGACCCCGAAACCGGCACTGTCACTTATCTGGTCGTCGATCCCGCGACGCGGCGCGCCGCGGTGATCGATCCGGTGCTGGATTTCGATCCCAAGGCCGCGCGCACGGCGACGCACAGCGCCGATGCGGTCATTGCCCGCGCCCGCGCCGCCGGCGTGACGGTGGACTGGCTGCTGGAGACGCATGTCCATGCCGACCATCTTTCCGCCCTGCCTAATCTGCAACGCGCCGTGGGCGGGCGAACCGGCATCGGCGCGCGCATCAGTGAGGTGCAGCGCGCGTTTCGCGATCTGTTCGGGTTCGAACGCGATTTCCATGCCGATGGCAGCCAGTTCGGCCATCTGTTCGGCGACGGCGAGACGTTTCGCCTGGGCGCGATCGCGGCGACCGTGCTGCACACCCCCGGCCATACCCCGGCCTGCGTGTCCTATCTGATCGGCGATGCGCTGTTCGTGGGCGACACGCTGTTCATGCCGGACGCGGGCACGGCGCGCTGCGATTTTCCGGGCGGTGACGCGGCGACGCTGTATCGCTCGATCCGCCGCCTGCTGGCGCTGCCGGACGCGACCCGGCTGTTCGTCTGCCATGACTATCGTCCGGGCGGCCGGGACGCGGCGTGGGAGACGACGGTGGGCGCGCAGCGCGCGCATAACATCCACATCCATGACGGGATCGACGCAGCGGCGTTTGTCGCGCTGCGCACCGCGCGCGACCGGACGCTGTCGATGCCGGTCCTGATGATTCCGGCGGTGCAGGTGAATATCCGCGCCGGTGCGCTGCCGCCGCTGGAGGCGAACGGGCGGCGCTATCTGCGGGTGCCGATCGATTCGCTATAGCGCGACCGGCCGCCCGTGTTCGGGAACCACCTCGGTGCCGCGCGGCGGCCCGGTTCGGATTGACACCCGGGCCAGGTTGGCTGTGTCTGCGACCCACGAAACCGCGATCCGGAACCTCCGCCGATGCTGATCAACACCCCGACCCGCCCCGAACCCGGTGCGCCGCCGCTGCGCGCCAATCTGTATTCCGACACCCAGACCCGTCCCACCGCGGCGATGAAGGCGGCGATGATGGCCGCGGAGCTCGGCGACGAGCAGCATGGTGACGACCCCACCATCCACGCTTTGTGCGACCGCATGGCCGCCTTGCTGGGCAAGGAAGCGGCGCTGTTCCTGCCATCCGGGACGATGTGCAACGAGATCGCCATCCTGGTGCATTGTCAGCGCGGCGACGAGGTGCTGGCGCACGAGACCGCGCATATCCTGGCCGCCGAAGGCGGTGCGCCGGCGGCGCTGGCCGGCGTGTCGGTGCTGGGCCTGCCGGGCGCGCGCGGACAGTTCGACGCCGCCACCTTGCGCGCGGCGTTCCGTGAGCGCCGCCGCCACGCGCCGCCGCAGACCTTGGTGGAGATCGAGCAGACCGCCAATCTGGGCGGCGGCACGGTCTGGCCGCTCGACCGGCTGCGCGCGGTCTGCGATGTCGCGCACGAGGCCGGCATGGCGGTGCATATGGACGGGGCGCGGCTGATGAACGCCGTGGTCGCCGCCGGCGTGCCGGCGATCGAGATGGCGGCCGGGTGCGATACGGTGTGGCTCGATTTCACCAAGGGGCTGGGGGCGCCGCTGGGCGCGGTGCTGTGCGGCACGGCTTCCTTCATCGACCGAGCCTGGTTGTGGAAGCAGCGCATGGGCGGCGCGCTGCGCCAGGGCGGGATCTGCGCGGCGGCGTGTCTGTATGCGCTGGATCATCATGTCGACCGGCTGGTGGAAGATCACGCCAACGCCGCCGCGCTGGCGCGCGGGCTGGCGCAGATTGCCGGGATCACGGTGGAGACGCCGGAGACCAATCTGGTGTTCTTCGACACCACGGCAACCGGGGTCACGGCCACGGAGCTGGCCCGAAGGGTGCGCCTTGCGGGGGTGCAGATTTCCACCATGGGCCGGTTCCGCGGCCGTGCCTGCACGCATCTGGACGTGGATCGGGCGGGCGTGGACCTGGCGATCGCTTCGGTGCGCGCGGCCCTGGCGTAAATCGCGCGCCGCGCGGGTCTGGCTTGCGCCGGGGCGGCTTGCGGCGCGGCGGCGCATGCATGAGCCTTCCATGACGGGACAATGAATGTCCCGCCAGAATCTCGGAGGGGACACATCCATGAATCTTCCCGTCGCATCGCCGCGACTGCGGTCCGTCCAGCGCATCGCGGTTGGCATGTTGTTGCTGACCGGCGCGGTGAACTACATCGACCGTGTTGCGTTGGCGATCGCCAATCCGCTGATCCGCAAGGACATGCACCTGTCCATCGCCGAGATGGGTGTCCTGCTCTCGATCTTCCTCTGGACGTATTGCTTCGCGCAACTGCCGGTAGGATTCGCGATCGACCGCGTGGGGCCGCGGCTGTTGCTGGGTCTTGGCGCGGTGATCTGGTCGGTCGCGCAGATCCTGGTGGGCGCCGTGACCTCGATGGCGCAGTTTGCCTGGACCCGCGTGCTGCTGGGCATCGGCGAGGCGCCGCAGTTTCCGCTGGACGCCAAGGTGGTACGCACCTGGTTCAACGTGCGCGATCGCGGCACGCCGACCGGGATCTTCAATTCCGCGTCCACCGTCGGGCCGGCGATCGCACCGCCGCTGCTGACCTTCCTGATGTTGAGCTTCGGTTGGCGCGAGATGTTCGTCATCATCGGCCTTGTCGGCATCGTGGTCGGGCTGATCTGGTGGGCGGTGTATCGCGACCCGGCCAGCTACAAACTGACCGCCGAGGAGCGCCACTATCTGGCGGATGGCGAGGACCAGACGCGGGGCGAACCCGTGACCTTCGCGCAATGGCGCTCACTGTTCGGCTATCGCACCACCTGGGGGATGATTTTCGGGAATTTCGGCAACGGCTACATGATCTGGCTGTATGCCGCCTGGCTGCCGGGCTACCTGGAAATCCAGCGCCATGTCAGCATCCCGCATACCG
>DAHWDR010000015.1:0-3406 GCA_027330745.1 Acetobacteraceae bacterium
GGGTGCGCCATGCGGCTGCGGTTCACCATTGTCACCTCGACGCGCTGGCCGTGCGAAACGACGAGCGGCTGGTGGTCGCGCCAGGTGCGGTCGTCGATCGACCAGACATACGGCGTCATGGTGCCGGTCAGCGCGATGCGGCGAACCGCGTCCGGCCGGCGGGGCGGCAGCGGCTGGACGGCGGCCAACCGTGCCTCCAACGACAAATCCACTGCCGCGGCCGCGCTGTCCGCTTCCGACGCCACCTTGGCAATTTGGGCCTGTGGCGTGGCCAGGATGATGCCGGTCCGCCGCCGGTCGCCCTCGCGTTGTGCGAGCACGGCGAAGGCGCCGGCCTCCTTCAGGTCCAGCAACACGTCCGCACGCTGGCCCTGCGCCAGCGGGAAGCGGCGCACCGCCAAGGGCCGCACCGCGTTGCCATCGACGGCGATCAGTGTGCCGTCGAGCGCGCCGAGGTCGATCCAGAACGCTGTCGTCGTGGCGCCGTTGATCAGCCGCAGGCGCACACGCCCACCGCGCTCGGTGCGCACCACCCGCGGGTCGGCGAGGGTGCGGTCATTGGCGAGGTAGGCGTCGTACTCAACGTCGTTGAGGTCTATGTCGCCAGCCATTGTCTCGGGCGCGGCGCTGCTTTGAGGCATTGCCATACCGGGCATTTCCGCGCCGTGACCACCGTGCCCGCCGAGTTCCGCAAGAATCTCGGCCGGGTCGCGGAAGGTGAAGTCGTGCAGAAGCACCGTCGCCTCCTGTGCGTCGGCCCGCACATCCTCGGCGGTGCGGACGATCAGCGGCGCTGCCATCAGCATCTGTTCCTGCAACCCGTGATGGGAATGCATCCAGTGCGTGCCGGGGCGTGCGACGAAGTCGTATCCTTGGTCCGCGCCGTTCGCGATCAGAGTACCGCCCGTCTCGACCGCGCCATCCTGGAGATAGGGCGGTGTCTGGCCATGCCAGTGGACGATGGTGTCCTCGCCGGCTTGGTTGGCAAGCGTCACGGCGAACCTTTGGCCGGGGTCGAGCACCACGCCGGGCGTGCCGTCCGGGCCGGTGATGCCGAACACCGGAGCGGACTTGCCGTTTACCTCCAGGGTACGGCGGCCGGCCGTCAGGCGAAACGGCGGCGAAGCGGCGAAGGCACGTGGACGATGGGAGAAGGCGGCAATTCCAGCGGCGCTCGCGCCGAGCAAGCCGCGTCGGGAAAGAAGAATACTGCGCATAATGCGTCCGATCCGAGTGAAGCGAGAATGGCGCGGTCGCGGTGGCGATCACGCGGCTTGCCTCCCGCCGGACGCTAGAAAGCGTACCGACGGTTCAGATCGCGGCGCGGGGTGGCCGCAGTGCTGGATCAGGGATGGTGCCGCCGGGCTGGCGGGGCGTGGGCAGGAGGAAGGCAACAACGCTTCCCGCGACCGGCGGGGCCACCGCGGCGGCGATCTGGGGCGGCGCAACGACCATGCTGCACGCACTCGTCTGGCAGCAGGGCATGCCGTGCGGCTCGTCAGGCTGGCAGGGCGACGGTCCCCCGTGCGTTACGCCCGCCGCGATCAACATGGCGTTGCCAGAGGCAGCGTGATGCGCGGCGGCGGCTGTTCCGGACAGGCCTGCGAGCAGCACACCGCCCAGCACCAGCAGTGCCACCAGTCCCCGCAACCACCTCTGCGCACAGCCTCCCAGCAACGCCATTACCTCGTCATGCGGCCGACCGTATCGACCAGTTCCTCGACCTTCCGCCGCTGGTCCAGCACGTCGCCGGACGCGAATGCGTTGGCAACGCAATGCGCGACATGGTCGCGGAGGATTTCCTGTTCAACCTTGTGCAGGGCTGCGCGTACCGCATTGATCTGGGTCAACACTTCCACGCAGTAGCGATCCTCCTGCACCATGCGCAGCAAGCCGCCGACCTGCCCTTCGATTCGCCGCAACCGGGCCTGAACCGCCTTCCTCGTCGCATCATGCATGTTGATACCATACCCGTGAGGGGTATAGGGTGCAAGCGCCATCGAAGCACTCCCCTTGGTGGACGTGGGTGCGAGGAGGGGCTGATGAGCGGACACAGGCATGACGACACCGTGGCGGCGGTTGCCTCCAAGAAGGTCACCGATCCGGTCTGCGGCATGACCGTCGATCCGGCTACCTCGCCGCACCGGGCGGAGCATGACGGCCACGCATTCCATTTCTGCTCGGCCGGGTGCCGCACCAAGTTCATCGCCGATCCGCTGCGCTACCTGCCGCCGCTCCCAGCCGCCGCACCGGCAATGGGCGAGGCCGTGGCATCGGGCACGATTTATACCTGCCCGATGCACCCGCAGATCCGACAGGTCGGCCCGGGCACCTGCCCGATCTGCGGTATGGCCCTGGAGCCGCTGCAAGCCGTCGCTGAGACCAGCACCAATCCCGAGTTGGCCGACATGCGCCGACGGTTCTGGATCGGACTCGGGCTCGCGATCCCCGTTGTCGCGTTGGAAATGGGCGGCCATGTGCCGGCGCTCGGCCTGCACGGCATGATCGCACCCCGTCTCTCGGCGTGGGTCCAGCTCGTGCTCGCGACGCCGGTGGTGCTGTGGGCCGGCTGGCCGTTCTTCGCGCGCGGCTGGGCCTCTTTGGTCACGCGCAACCTGAACATGTTCACGCTGATCGCGCTCGGCACCGGTGCGGCGTGGCTGTACAGCGTGGTTGCCGTGCTCGTTCCGGCCGCCTTCCCCGCTGGCTTTCGCGGCATGGATGGCACCGTCGCGATGTATTTCGAGGCGGCCGCCGTCATCACGGTCCTGGTGCTGCTCGGCCAGGTGCTGGAGTTGCGTGCGCGCGCGCAGACCGGCGGGGCGATCCGCGCGCTGCTCAATCTCGCCCCCAAGACCGCACGGCGGCTACTTGCAGATGGATCAGACGAGGAAATCCCGTTGGAGCGGATCGCCGTCGGCGACCGCCTGCGGGTTCGTCCGGGCGACGGGGTACCGGTCGATGGCGTGGTGCTGGACGGGCACAGCGCGGTCGACGAGTCCATGGTCACCGGCGAGTCCATGCCGGTGGAAAAACAGGCCGGGGAACGGCTGATCGGCGGCACGGTGAACGGCACCGGGGCGCTGGTGATGCGGGCGGAGAAAGTGGGTAGCGAGACGATGCTGGCCCGCATCGTTGCCATGGTGGCCGAGGCCCAGCGCTCGCGCGCGCCGATCCAGCGGCTGGCGGACCAAGTGGCCGGCTGGTTCGTGCCGGCCGTGGTGCTGGTGGCGGTGATTGCCTTTGCCGGCTGGTCGGTCTGGGGCCCGGCGCCGGCGCTGGCCTATGCGCTGGTGGCCGCGGTCTCGGTGGTCATCATCGCCTGTCCCTGCGCGCTGGGACTGGCCACGCCGATGTCGATCATGGTGGGCGTCGGCAAGGGCGCCGGTGCGGGCGTGCTGATCCG
>DAHWDR010000180.1:0-3502 GCA_027330745.1 Acetobacteraceae bacterium
GGGTGAGGGCGCCGCCTCAGCCCCCCGCGTTGATCGTGAGGATCGACCCCGACGTATACCCCGACCGGTCCGAGGCCAGGAACGCCACCGCGTTGCCGATTTCCTCCGGCGTCGCCGCCCGCCCGAACGGCATCGGCGCGAACAGCTCGGCCCAGCGCTCGGCATCGCCGAACTGCTCCTTGGCGCGGGCCTTCTGCAGCATCACCAGCCGCTCGGTCGCGACCGGCCCCGGGTTGATCCCCACCACGCGCAGCCCGTCGCGCGGCGCCTGCTTGCCCAGCGCCCGGGTCAACGCCATCAGCGCCGCGTTGCCGGTGGCGCCGGCGATGTAGTTGGGCGGGAATTGCTCCCCGGCCGCGCCCACCACGTTCACGATCACGCCCCCTTTCCGCGCCGCCATCCGCGGATACATCGCGCGGCACAGGCTGATGAACCCGAACACTTTCAGATCCCACGCCCGCCGCCAGGTCTCGTCCGACACGGCGGTGATCTCCCCGGGCGGAATCGCGCCGGCATTGTTCACCAGGATGTCGCATTCCCCCGCCTGGTCGGCCACCGCGCGCACCGCGGCGTCGGTGGACAGGTCTGCGGCGATGATGCGCACATGCACCTGATACCGGGCGCGGATCGCGGCAGCGGCCGTGTCCAAAGTGGCCGCATCGCGCGCGACCAAAGTGACGTGGCAGCCCTCCTCGGCCAGCACCAGGGCGCTGGCGTGGCCGATCCCCTTCGACCCTCCGGTGATCAGGGCGTGCTTGCCGGCGAGATGTAAGTCCATGCGTTTGCCTCCCGGGCGATGACGATCTGGCGGCAGGCATCGCCGAACGCGCGGAACAACGCAAGACTGTCCGGATTTTCGGTCACCCGAAATTCCGGGTGCCATTGGACGCCGATTGCGAAACCGCGTGCACCGGTCACGCGCACGCCCTCGATGGTGCCATCCGGCGCTACCGCCTCCACCGCCAGGCGCGGCGCGGGCCGGTCGATCGCCTGCCCATGGACCGAGTTCACGGTGATCGTCTCAGCCCCGAACAGCGTGGCCAGGAAGCCGGTCAGCGCCACCGGATGCTTCGGCCGATAGCGTGTCTCCGGTCCGCCCGATCCGCCGCGATGATCGGTCCGGCCCGGCAGCGCATGGACCGCCTGATGCAGGGTCCCGCCAAGGGCGACGTTCAGTTCCTGGATCCCCCGGCAGATCGCCAGCACCGGCAGTCCGCGATCCAGCGCCGCGCGGATCAGCGGCAACACGGTGGCGTCGCGTGCCGGGTCGTGCAGCTCGGGCGTGACGCTGCCGCCGCCGTCGTAGAGAGCGGGATGGACGTTGCTTGGGCTACCCGGCAGCAGCAGCCCGTCCAGCCGGTCGAGCAGCACGGTCTGATCCGGCCCCAGCGGCGGGATCATCACCGCCGCCAGACCGACTGCGGCGGCGGCCTCGGCGTAGCGCGCGGGGGTGTCGTGGCGCAGCGTCTTGCCGACCAGCTTTTCGCAGGCGGGAATACCGATCAGAGGGGTCATGCGGCCGGGTATGCCGCCGCGCGGGCATGATCGGCAAGCAGCAGCGCCACGGCCCCGAGCGCCATCAGCGCGGCCATGCCGCGCGGCGTGCCGTCGGTGAACACGCCCACGGCCAGCCCGCTGATCGCCCCCATCAGGAACTGCCAGGTCCCCATCAGCGCCGACGCGCTCCCGGCATGGGCGGCGTGGCGCGACAAGGCGCCCGCGGTGGTCACCGGATTGAGGATACCCTGGAGCGCCACCATCACGAACATGGGCGCGAACACCGCGGCGAAGCGATGCAGCGGCGCGAACGCCACCGCCAGCAACGCCGCCGCCGCCGCCGCATAGATCCGCGATGTCCAGCGCAGCACCCGCCCGGTCCCGAAACGCGCCAGCAGCCGCGGATTGAGCTGCGCCGCCGCGATCAGTCCCGCCGCACAGAAGCCGAACATCAGACCGAATCTGCTGGGCGACAATCCGAATCCGTCGATGAACACCGGCGCGGAGCCGGCGAGATAGGCGAAGAACGCGAACGTCGCCGCCGCCCCCATGCCGGCGTGCAGCAGGAAGCCTTGGTCGCGCAGGATAGCGTGGTAGCGCGCGATCTGCTGGCCGGCGGACAGGCGCAGGCGGGCGCCGGGCGGCAGCGTGTCGGGCAGCAGCATAACCACCAGCGCGCAGCAAACCGCCCCATACCCCGCCATGATCCAGAAAATCCAGCGCCAGCTTGCGAAGATCAGCACCGCGCCGCCGATGCTGGGGGCCAGGATCGGCGCCACCCCCATCACCAGCATCAGCCGAGACAGCAGCGTGGCCGCCGCGTGCCCGTCGGCCAGGTCGCGCACCATCGCGCGCGGGATCACCATCCCGGCGGATGCGGCGATGGCGGCCACGATCCGCGCCGCCGACAGCGCCAGGATGGACGGCGCCAGCGCACACGCGACGCAGGCCAGCGTATAGATCGCGGTGCCGACGATCAGCGGCGTGCGACGTCCGAACCGGTCCGCCAGCGTGCCCTGGGTCAACTGCCCCACGGCCAGCCCCGCGAACCAGGCCGCCAGCGTGTATTGCGCGGCGCCGGCGGGAGCATGCAACCCCGCCTCGATGGCCGGAAACGCGGGCAGATACATGTCGGTGGAGGCGGGTCCGACCGCGGTCAGGAACCCGAGCAGCGGGGGCAACCAGGTTGGAATACGCATGGCGGCTGTGTGGCCGATGCCGCACCGGCAGGAAAGGGGGGCGAACCGAGTCCGACGGCGGCGGCGCGGTGCCGCGGCTACGCGCCCAGCATCGCGCCGACCGCGATCCCGGCCTCGGCGGCGGCGATCTTCCTGCCGCCCTCCCAACGCACCCGGCTGATCTCCAGGAACCCGCCCTGGCCCAGCACGCTGATGCCGCCCGGCCCCGCTGCGGTCACCTGGCCCACACGATGGCCTTTCACCTCGGCGAACACCCGCGCGATGCGTTTCGTGCATTCGAAAATATGCAGCTTGCGGCCATCCAGCGTGGTCCAGGCGCCCGGGGCGGGGTTGCAGCCGCGCACCAGGTTGTAGGTGATCTCGATATGGCTCGCCCATTGGATGCGGGATTCCGCCGCGCCCAGGATGCCCTCATAGCCGGCCTCGGCCTCGTGCTGCGCCAAGGCCGCGCCGCGGCCGGCCACCACCGCATCCGCCGCTTCCACCAGGGCGGCGACGCCGAGCGGGAAGATCTTGCCGAAATACAAGGAACCCAGCGTGTCGTCGGCCTCGATCCGCACGCGGCGTTGCAGGATCACCGGGCCTTCGTCCAGCCCGTCGGTCGGACGGAAGATCGACAAGCCGGTGTGGCGCCGCCCGGCGATGATCGCCCAGCTCATCGCACTCGCGCCGCGATGCGCGGGCAGCAGGGATGGGTGGAACTGGATCGTGCCGAAGCGCGGCACCGTGCACAGCGCCTGCGGCACGAACTGGGTGACATAGGCCATCACGCCGAGTTCGGCGCCACTGGCGCGCAGCGCCTCCGC
>DAHWDR010000183.1:0-6082 GCA_027330745.1 Acetobacteraceae bacterium
CACGAGGCCGCCCCAGAGGCCGAGACGCGCGAAGCCGGGGCGGATGTTGCGCACCGCGCGCAGCTCCTCCCATACCCAGCTCGCGCGCAGCGCCGCCGGATAAGCCTCGATCAGCGCCGGCCGGTCGCCCGCCAGCGCGTCCGCCACCGCCTCGGCCGCCAGCATCCCGGTCTTCATCGCCGTGTGCGAGCCCTTGATCTTGGGCACGTTCACGAATCCGGCGGAATCGCCGATCAGCGCCCCGCCCGGAAACACCAGCCGCGGGATCGACTGGAAGCCGCCCTCGTTCAGCGCCCGCGCGCCGTAACCGATCCGCCGCCCGCCGGCGAAATAGCCGCGCACCGCCGGATGGGTCTTGAAGCGCTGCATCTCGTCGAACGGAGACAGCCAGGGATTGGCGTAATCCAGGCCGACCACGAAGCCGTACGACACCAGGTTGGCGCCGAAATGATACAGGAACGACCCGCCATAGGTACGCGGATCGAGCGGCCAGCCGATCGTGTGCTCGATCAGGCCGGGGCGATGGTGCTCGGCCGGGATCTCCCATAATTCCTTGATGCCGATCGCGTAGGTCTGCGGCTGGGCCGCGCCGCGCAGGGCAAAGCGCGCCATGGCCTGTTTCGTCAGCGACCCGCGGCAACCCTCCGCCAGCAGCGTGTACGGCGCGCGCAGCTCCATGCCGCGCTGGAAATTGTCGCCCGGCGCGCCGTCCTTGCCGATGCCCATGTCGCCGGTGGCAATGCCGACCACCCGCCCGTCTTCCTCCAGAAGTTCGGCGGCGGCGAAGCCGGGGTAGATTTCCACCCCCAGCGCTTCCGCCTGCGCGCCGAGCCAGCGCACCACGTCGCCAAGCGAGACGATGTAGTTGCCCGCGTTGTGCATCTGCGGCGGCGTCGGCATCCGGAACGCCCGCGTCGCGGTCAGGAACAGGAACCGGTCCTCGCCCGCCGGTGTGTTCAGCGGGGCGCCCCGGTCCTTCCAGTCGGGGAACAGCTCGGCCAGCGCGCGGGGTTCGATCACGGCGCCGGACAGGATATGCGCGCCGACTTCGCCCCCCTTCTCCACTACGCACACCGCGGCGTCCGGCACGCGCTGCTTGAGACGGATCGCCGCGGCCAGACCCGCCGGGCCGGCGCCGACGATGACGGCGTCGAAGCTCATGGACTCGCGGGGCGGCAGATCGGTGTCCATGGCGGTTCCTGGCGCGGTGACGGGCGGGCAGCCTAGGGGCGCGGGGCAGAGGGGTGAAGCCCCGCGCCCAGCAACCCGGCCGCCAGCCCGGGGACCTCGGCGAAACCCCGCGCCACCACCGGCGCGTCCGCGACCGCGCCGTAGCCCCAGGCGGCGAAGATCGCCGGGACCCCGGCGCCGCGCGCCGCCGCCAGATCGTTGGCGTGATCGCCCAGCATCACCGCCGCGCCCGGGTCGCCCCCGGCCGCGGCCAGGGTGGCGCGCAGATGCGCCGGGTCGGGCTTGCGGGTGGGGAAGCTGTCGCCCCCACCGACGGCGGCAAATCGGCCGGCGATCCCCAGGGCCGACAGCAGGGCGCGGGCCGGCGTCACCGGCTTGTTGGTACACACCGCCAGCAGCCACCCGGCCTCGGCCAGCGCCGCCAGGCCGTCCGCGACACCGGGATAGAGCCGGCTCTCGCCATGCAGATGGGCGCCGTATTCGGCGACATACTCGGCCTCCGCCGCCGGGTCCGGGGCCGCGTTCCGGGCGGCGAAGGCCCTCGCGATCAAGGCCGCGACGCCGTCGCCCACCATCGCGGCGGTCTCGGGCCGCGAGAATCCGGCAAGACCGCGCCGGGCCATCAGCCGGTTCAGGCTGGCGGCCAGATCGGGAACAGTATCGACCAGCGTGCCGTCGAGGTCGCAAACAAGGGTGGGCCGCACCAGGTTACGCTCCGAAATCCAAAGTGACCGCGTATCAGGCAAGCAGGCTTTGACACGCCCCACCTTTGACATGGCATGTGGCGGGACGCTACCCGCTACCGGACCGCAAGGATGCTGCATGGACGCCACCGCCGTTATTCTTGCCGCCGGACTGGGCACGCGGATGCGCTCGGCGCTGCCGAAGGCGCTGCACAGGATCGCCGGGCAGCCGATGCTGCGGCATCTGATCGCCGCCGCCGCGCCGGTGTTCGACCGGATCGTGGTGGTGATCGGCCCGGGGATGGACGCGCTGGCGGCGGCCGCGGCGCCACACGCGACCGTGATCCAGGACCAACGCCTGGGCACCGCCCATGCCGCGCGCCAGGCCGAGGCATGGTTCGGCGCCGGTGACGTGGCGGTGCTGTATGCCGACAACCCGCTGATCCGCACCGAAACGCTGCGCCGCCTGCGCGACCGGCGCGCCGCCGGCGACGCGGCTTTGGCCTTGCTCGCGTTCCGTCCCGTCGATCCCGGACAATATGGGCGGATCATCGAAGCCGGCGGCTATGTCACCGGCATCGTCGAATACGCCGACGCGACCGCGGCGGAGCGCGCCATCGGCCTGTGCAACGCCGGCGCGCTGATCGGCCCGGCCGATGCCATGCGCCGCTGGCTGGCCGCGATCCGCCCCGACAACGCCAAGGGCGAGTATTATCTGACCGACCTGGTCGCACACGCCCGCGCGGAGGGTGCGCGTGTCGCCGCGGTGGAAGCGCCGGAGGCGGAACTGGCCGGCATCAATGCGCGCGACGAACTGGCCCGCGCCGAGGCCGTGGTGCAAGACCGGCTGCGCGCGGCGGCGATGGCGGCGGGCGTGACGTTGACCGATCCCGGCTCGGTGTTCCTGTGTGTCGATACCGTATTGGCGGCGGACGTGACGATCGGGCCGAACGTGGTGTTCGGCCCCGGCGTCGTGGTGGAGACGGGGGCGGAGATTCGCGCTTTCTGCCATCTGGAGGGCTGCCATATCGGCCCCGGCGCGCAAATCGGTCCGTTCGCGCGGCTGCGTCCCGGGACGGTGCTGGGGGCGGCGGTGCATATCGGCAATTTCGTCGAGCTCAAGGCCACCGCGATGGGCGACGGCGCGAAAGCCAGCCACCTGACCTATCTGGGCGACGCGAGCGTGGGCGCGGCGGCGAATATCGGCGCCGGCACGATCACCTGCAACTATGACGGCGCCGCCAAGCATCGCACCGAGATCGGCGCCGGGGCCTTCATCGGCTCCGACACCGCGCTGGTCGCGCCGGTGCGGGTGGGCGCGGGCGCGATCACCGGCGCGGGCAGCGTGATCACCGAGGACGTGCCGGCGGATGCGCTGGCGGTCGCGCGCGGACGGCAGGTGACCAAGCCCGGTCGCGCGGCGGTGCTGCGGGCGCGCCATGATCGAGACCGGGCGTGACCGGCTTGTCTCTGATCGCGGTCGCAGCCGGAACGATCGGTCGCAACGACGATACCCCCCTCATTGACGGCGGATCCTGATCCATGTGCGGCATCATCGGCGCGATCGGCAACCGTCCCGCCTGCCCGTTGCTGATCGACGCGCTGCGGCGGCTGGAATATCGCGGCTATGACAGCGCCGGCGTCGCCACCCTGGTGGATGGCGCGATCATCCGCCGCCGCGCCGAGGGCAAGCTGGCCAACCTGGTCGCGGCGCTGGAGCAGACGGCGCTGCCCGGCACCACCGGCATCGGCCACACCCGCTGGGCCACGCATGGCGCGCCCACCGAAAGCAATGCGCATCCGCACGGCACCGCCCGCGTCGCCGTGGTCCATAACGGGATCATCGAGAACCACGCCGAGCTGCGCGCCGAGCTGGAGGCGGCCGGCCAGGTGTTCGTCACCGAAACGGATACCGAGACCGTCGCCCAGCTGGTGGATCTGCTGCTGGCGCAAGGGATGTCGCCGTTGGAGGCCGCTGGCGCCGCATTCGGCCGCCTGCAGGGCGCCTACGCCCTGGCGATGATCTTCGCCGGCCATCCCGGACTGATCGTCGGCGCGCAGAACGGCGCGCCGCTGGCGGTGGGCTTCGGCGAGGGCGAGATGTTCGTCGGCTCCGACGCGCTGGCCCTGGCGCCCCTGACCCGGCGCATCGCCTATCTGCGTGATGGCGACTGGGTCGCGGTGGAGCGCGCCGGCGCCCGCTTCTTCGACGCGACGGGCGCGGAAGTGGTGCGCGAGGTGAAGCTGACGCAACTGACCGGGGCTGCGATCGGCAAGGGCAATTTCCGCCATTTCATGGAAAAGGAGCTGCACGAGCATCCGGCGGTGATCGGCGACACGCTGCATCAGATGGTCTCGCCGGCCACGCGCGCGGTGCGCCTGCCGGAACTGCCGTTCGATCTGGCGCGGGTGCCGCGCGTGACCATCAGCGCCTGCGGGTCGGCATTCTACGCCGGGATGGTGGGGCGCTGGTGGTTCGAATCGCTCGCCCGCGTGCCGGCGGACGGCGACGTCGCCAGCGAGTTCCGCTACCGCGCGCCGCCGCTGCCCGCCGGGGGCCTTGGGTTGCTGGTGTCGCAATCCGGGGAAACCGCCGACACGATGGCGGCGCTGCGCTACATGCGCGCACAGGGCCAGCACATCCTGTCCGTGGTGAACGTGCCGGAAAGCTCGATGGCGCGGGAATCGGACGCGGTGCTGCAGACCGTCGCCGGACCGGAGATCGGGGTGGCATCCACCAAGGCGTTCACCGCGCAGCTCTCGGTGCTGGCGTGCCTGGCTCTGGCCACGGCCCGCGCGCGCGGCGCGATCGACGCGGCGGCGGAGGCCGCGTTGACCGCCGCGCTGCTGGAAGTGCCCAGCCGGGCGGCGGAAATGCTGGATCATGACAGGGCGATTCAGCGCCTGGCCGCGCGCATCGCCGAAGCGCGCGACGTGCTGTATCTGGGACGCGGCAATTGCTTTCCGATCGCGCTGGAAGGCGCGCTGAAGCTGAAAGAGATCAGCTATATCCACGCCGAAGGCTACGCCGCCGGGGAGATGAAGCACGGCCCGATCGCGCTGATCGACCGGTCGGTGCCGGTAATCGCGATCGCGCCTTCGGGCCCGTTATTCGAGAAGACGGCGTCCAACCTGCAGGAAGCCGCGGCGCGCGGCGGACAGGTGATCGTGCTGTCGGATGCCGAAGGCGCAGCGCGGCTGGCACCGATTGCGGCCGAAACCATCGTGCTGCCGGCCGTCGATCCGTTCGTGGCGCCCATTCTATATGCCATTCCGGTGCAGCTGCTGGCGTATCACGTGGCGGTGCTGAAGGGGACGGATGTCGATCAGCCGCGGAATCTGGCGAAATCGGTGACGGTTGAGTAGCTCGGGAACACAGGGCATGGATCAGGCGAGTTATGACTTTCTGGACGTAATTGCGGGGCTTGCCGTTACCTTTGTTGGGTTAGCAACGATCGCGATCATTCTGAGCCAGGAAGTCGAGGGACATCCGAGCCGGCTGAGTTTGCACCGTACCCGAACCTATGCCGAGACGGGATTGTGCGCTGCCGGACTTGCCGTGCTGCCGGGCCTTCTTTCGCTGTTCGCGCTGTCGCCAGAATTCGTGTGGCGGCTTTCCGGCGTCGTGGCGCTGGTCCTGATGCTGGCGTGGTATCTGAGCTACCCGCGCCGTCGTCGTCGCGCAGCGGAACGGCCCAACCCGCCGACGGTCTGGGTCAACACGGCGGTCGGCCTCGGCTTGACGGTCGGGCCGATCCTAGTGGTGACGGGGTTAGCCCATGGCGCGGCGCCCGGCTGCTACGCGATAGCGCCACTTGGAATGTTGTTGCAGAACTGGGCGAATTTCGTGCGCAATCTTGGTCTCTTCGGGAGCGGGCGTTAGCGACGGTGCTAGGCGCGGGAGACGCGAATGTGCCCGATTATGGTGATCATCGTGGCGGTGAGGTAACTCATGTGCATCTGCGCACATGAGCGAAGTTGGTCACGGAAGAATTGCGCCGTCGCTTTGGTGCGCACGCGATGAACTACCGCCATGCCTTCCACGCCGGCAATTTCGCCGACTGCATGAAACATGCGCTGCTGGTCTGGCTGCTGGACGCCCTGGCCCGCAAGCCGCGCCCGTTCTTCGTGCTCGACACCCATGCCGGGCCGGGCGGCGCCGACCTCGCCGCCGGGCCGGCGACGCGCACCGGGGAATGGCGCGGCGG
>DAHWDR010000192.1:0-5566 GCA_027330745.1 Acetobacteraceae bacterium
CCTGGAACTGCACCCCGAGAAGACCCGGCTGATCGAGTTCGGCAGAAATGCCGCGTCCGATCGGGCGGTACGGGGGGAAGGCAAGCCGGAGACCTTCGACTTTCTGGGCGTCACCCATATCTGCGCGCAATCGCGCCGGGGCGGCTTCATGCTGGCCCGGCATACGCGACGCGACCGCAAGCGGATGAAGCTCCTGGAAATCACCGCGGCGCTGCGGCGACGCTGGCACCAGGACGTGGCCGAACAGGGACAGTGGCTGGCCGGAGTGATGCGCGGGTACTTCGCCTATCACGCCATACCGACCAACAACCGCGCCCTGCAGGCATTCCGCCACCACGTCATCATCCTCTGGCGGCGCGCCTTGCGCAGGCGCAGCCAGCGGGACCGGACGACGTGGGCCGACATGGACAGGCTGGCCGCGCGCTTCCTGCCCAAGCCCCGGATCACCCATCCCTGGCCCGCGCAAGGCTTCCGCGTCAAACACCCAAGGTGGGAGCCGTATGCGGGAATGCCGCACGTACGGTTCTGTGCGGGGGGCGCGCAGTGATGCGCGTCCCTACCGCGATGAATGCGCTCCTTCGCGTCGGTTATGCCCCGCACACCGCATCACCGACAGGCTCAGCGGTCCCTCCACAATCCGCTGTTCCGCGCCGCCGCCCGAGAACCCGCCTCGGCCTGTCCACAGGGCCGCCTCGATTGCCCACCTACGTATTGACCGGAGCAGCCGACACCGGCCTGCCCCCACTGCCCGGGCGCATCCCGACGCGGGTGCATTCATGCCTCGCACTCGGCCCCAGCCCACGCATGCACGCGGTAGTTGATCTGCATCAAAGCGCCGCAGCGTGGGGAGCGTAATCTTCTCAACGAACCTCGTCCGCCGGAAATGCATCGGCGCACGGGAAGGCCGATCCCTTCGTGGAGGCCCGCATGCCACCCGTGCCGCCCGAAGCCCAGACGCCTTCCCAGCCCGTGATCTCTCGTCGATCGCTGATCTCGGGCGCCGCCGCGACCGGGGGAGCCCTCGTCTCGATAAGCACGACCCCGCAAGCGAGCCATGCTGCAGAGTTCACTGCGCCGCCGGTTTTCGGCCCGGGCGCAGTGGCGATCGTGCTGAGGGTCAACGACGTTCGGCGTCCTCTTATGGTGGAGCCGCGCACCACCCTCGCTGAGGTCCTGCGCGGCCCGCTGCGATTGACCGGCACCAAGATCGCCTGTGACCGCGGTGCCTGTTCGGCCTGCACGGTCTGGCTGGACGGACACCCCGTCACCTCCTGCATGATCCTCGCTGTTGATGTCGGGTCGCGCGCCGTCACCACGATTGAGGGCTTGGCACGGGGCGACACGCTGCATCCGGTGCAGGAGGCTTTTATCGCCCATGACGCGGTGCAGTGCGGCTATTGCACGCCAGGCATGGTGATGAGCTGTGCGGCACTGCTGGACCGTGCGCCGCACCCCACGCCGGCCGAGGTGCAGCAGGCGATCAGCGGGCATCTCTGCCGCTGCGGCACCTACCCCCACGTGATCGCCGCCACCCTCGCCGCCGCCGCGACAGAAAGGGGCTGAGCATGAGCGATCCAGCCCCGCTCCATACCGAGACATTTCCGTTCGGCATCGTCGGCGTCGGAGTGGGCGGGATCGCGCGCCAGGTGCCGGCCGACGAACCGCCGCCGCTTGCCCTGAACGCCGCTCTCGCGGTGATCGGCAAGCCGGTTGCGCGCATTGATGCCCGCGCCAAGGTCACCGGTGCCGCCATCTTCACCGTGGACATCGCGCCGCGGGGGCTGCTCCATGCGGCCCTGCTGCGCGCGCCGCTGCCGCATGCACGGGTGCGCGCGATCGACACCGGGGGGGCGGCGCGGCATCCCGGCGTACGCGCAGTGCTGGTGGTGGCGGGGGCCGGGGCGATCCTGCGCTACGTCGGCGAACCGGTCGCCGCGGTGGCGGCCACGACCCCGGCGGCGGCGGCCGAGGCGCTGCGCCTGATCCGGATCGACTACGCGCCGCTGCCGTTCGTGGTGGACCTCGACACCGCGCAGCAGGCGGACTCCCCGCCGGTCTATCCAGCCGGGCAACAACCGCCGCTGACCGGCGCCGAGATCTCCGTGGCCCACGACCTGCCCATGGCGGGCAACGTGCGCGGCCCGGCGCGGCAGGGCACCCGTGGCGATGTCGCGCGCGGGTTCGCCGAGGCCGCGGTGACCGTGGAGGGCACATATCGCACCCAGGTCCAGACACATTGCTGCATGGAGCCGCACGCAATCGTCGCCGACTGGCGGACCGACGGGCTGACGGTCTGGATGTCCACCCAGTTCACCGCCGGGGTGCGGCGGGAACTGGCGCGGGACTTCGGCCTCAAGCTCAGCCAGGTGCGGGTGAAGGTGGGCGCGATGGGGGGCGGCTTCGGCTCCAAATCCTCGCTTGCCCCCTACGGCCGTTTGGCCGTCGCGCTGTCGCGCCAGGCGGGCGCGCCGGTTCGGCTGGTGCATAGCCGCGCCGAGGAACAGCTCGACACCGGTAATCGCCCCGCGACCTGGCAGCGGCTGCGCCTCGGCGCGCGGCGAGACGGCACGCTGACCGCCATCGACCTGCTGGAATACGGCACCGCCGGTGTGGGCACGGGCGCCGGCGTCGGCAATTTCGCCGAGGCGCTCTACACCTGCCCCAATTTCGCGATCGCCCAGTATGACGTGTTCATCAACGCCGGCCGCGGCGCGGCGATGCGCGGTCCCGGCAACACGCCGGGCGCGTTCGCCATGGAGCAGGCGATCGACGCCCTTGCCGAGACGCTGGGCCTCGATCCGCTGGTTCTGCGCGACCGCATCGACCCGAGCCCGGTCCGGCGCGAGGAACGTCGCCGGGGCGCGGCGCGCATCGGCTGGGACCGCCGCCACCGACCCGGCGCCGACTCCGGCGCGGTCAAGCGCGGCATCGGCATGGCGCAGTCGCTTTGGGGCGCCAACGTGCAGACCAACGCCGCCTGCGAGGTGCGCCTGCTGCGCGACGGCTCGGTGGAGGTGCTGTCGAGCGTGCAGGATCTCGGCACCGGCGCGGCGACCATACTGGCGCAGGTGGTGGCGGAGGAATTCGCGCTGCGACCAGCCGACATTACCGTGCGCATCGGCGACACCGATTACCCCGCCGGGCCGCCGTCCTACGGCAGCCGTACCACCGCCTCGATCACCCCGCCCGCGCGTACCGCTGCCTGGCGGGTGAAGCAGACCCTGTTTCGCGTGGTCGCACCCGTGCTGGGAGTCGCCCCTGCGCTTCTGACGCTGCGCGACGGCTGGGTCGTGGTCGCCGCCGACCCTGCCCGCCGCTTGGCGTTCCGCGAGGCCGCCGGGCATCTGCACACTGACCAGATCAGCGCTACGACCGCGCGCAGCGACGACTACGGCGGATTCCGCCGGCAGATGGGCGATGCGGCGTCGGCTTGGACCGACCTCGGCGGCGTGCATTTCGCCGCCGTGGCCGTCGATACCGAAACCGGGGCAATCCGGGTGGAACGGGTCGTCGCCGTGCAGGACTGCGGCCGGCCGATCAACCCCAGGCTGATCGAAAGCCAGGTGCAGGGCGGCGTGCTGATGGGGCTTTCCTATGCCCTGCTGGAGAACCGCGTGATCGACCGGCCGACCGGGCATGTGATGAACGCCAACCTGGACCACTACAAGCTGGTCGGCCCCACAGACCTGCCGGAGATCGAGGTGCTGGTGCTGGAGAACTACCAGGGCCGCAGCGCCACCGACGCCTATGGCATCGCCGAGCCGGCCAGCATCCCGACCGCGCCGGCGATCGCCAATGCCGTGTTCAACGCGATCGGCGTGCGCCTGACCGCGCTGCCGATGACCCCGTCCGCCGTCCTGGCCGCGCTGGCGGGGAAGAACTGAGCGATGGACCGCTTCGCTTGGCAGCGCGCGCGATCGGTGGCGGCGGCGGCGGGGCTGGCCACCAGCACGGTGGCGGACGCAATGCTCGCCGCGCCGGGGGCTCCGGGAGCCGCGGTGCTGCAGGCGGGCGGGATCGATCTGCTCGCCCTGATGAAGGAGGGGCTGCTGCATCCGGGGGTCGTGGTGACCCTGCGCGAGATCCCCGGGCTCGACGCGATCGCCGAGGATGGCGCCGGCGGGCTGCGCATCGGCGCGCTCGCCACCCTGGAGCAACTCAGCGCGCATCCCGCGCTGCGCCAGCGCTACACCGCGCTGGCCGAGGCCGCCGGCGGCGCCGCCAGCCCGCAATTGCGCCATGTGGCGACCCTGGGCGGCAACCTGCTGCAACGCCCGCAGTGCTGGTATTTCCGCTCGCCGGCGCATCCCTGCCTGCGCAAGGGCGGCACCCACTGCTTCGCCTTCGCCGGCGAGAACCAGTACCACGCCGTGCTGGGCCATCCGCATTGCGCGATCGTGCACCCTTCCACCGCCGCAACGGCGCTGGCGGCGTTCGCCGCGCGGGTCGAGCTGGTCGATGCGGCCGGTGCCGTGCGGGTGGTGCCGCTGGCGTCGTTCCTGGTCGGACCCGAAACGGATGCGCACCGCGAGAACACGCTGCGCGCCGGCGAGGTGCTGGCCGCCGTGCGGCTGCCGCCGCTCCCTGCCAGCGCCCGCTCGGTGTATCTGAAACAAGCGGAGAAACCCGCGTTCGACTGGCCGCTCGCCGAGGTTGCCGTGGTGCTGGACCTCGGCGCCGACGGGCGCTGCCGGCATGCCGCCGTGGTGCTGGGCGCCGCCGCGCCGGTGCCCTGGCGCGCGGCGGCGGCGGAGGCAGCGCTGCTGGGCCGGCCGATCGATGCGCCGACCGCGCACGCCGCCGGCCAGGCCGCCGTCGCCGGCGCCGAACCGCTGCGCCAGAACGCCTACAAGCTGCCGATCCTGGCCACCCTGGTGCGCCGGGCCGTGCTGCGCGCCGCGGGCGCGCCCGAGCAGGAGACACTGTGATGACCACCCGGCGCAGTGCCGGCGTCGGCCTTGCCGCGGGGGCCGCACCCGCCGCGGCCGGCGCTACGATCCGATCACGCACCGGCTACTGCCGCATCTGCCGGCTGATATCCGGGCGCAGACCGGCGTGCAGGATTTCGTCGGCAGCGCGCCGCTCGATCTGGTGTACGTTTCCGACGCCGAGCATCTGAGCGGCGTCGGACGCGCGGAGCAGCGCCGGGTCGCCGCCGCGGACACCGGGTTCATCGGCCAGAACGTCTATCTCTATTGCGCGTCCGCGGGATTGGCCACCGTGTTCCGCGGCTCGCTCGACCAGGAAGGTCTCGCCCGCACCTTGAAGCTGGCCGCGACGCAGTTCGTCTCCTTCGCGCAGACCGTCGGCTACCCGAAGGCATAGCCGGCGCGGTCAATCCAGCGACTTGTGGAACCGCAGCACGCTGAGCCCGAGCAGCCCCGCGGCGAGCAGCGCCAGCGCCAGCAGATCGGGCCACAGCACACCCACCCCGACGCCCTTCAGGAATACCGCCCGGATCACCACCAGGAAGTAGCGCAACGGGTTGATGAAGGTGAACCATTGCAGCCAGACCGGCATCGCCGCGATCGGGAAGGCGAAGCCGGACAGGATGAACAACGGATTG
>DAHWDR010000196.1:0-2633 GCA_027330745.1 Acetobacteraceae bacterium
TTCCGCCATCCCTTCGCCTCCTGGACCTATCCGCTCGGCACCGATGAGCAGGGCCGCGATATGCTGTCGGCCATCATGTTCGGCACCCGGGTCAGCCTGCTGGTCGGCGCGGCGGCGGTGGTGTTCGCGCTGCTGGTCGGCGTCGGCGTCGGCCTGATCGCGGGCTATGCCGGCGGCTGGGTGGACGGGCTGCTGATGCGGGTCGCCGATGTGCAACTGACCTTCCCCGCGATCCTGATGGCGCTGTTGATCGACGGGGTGGTCGGCGCGCTGGTGCCGCGCGATCGTCACGACTCGGTGCAGATCTACGTGATCGTGATGGCGATCGGCGTCGCCCGCTGGCCGCAATTCGCACGCGTGGTGCGCGGCTCCACATTGGTGGAACGCGGCCGGGATTATGTCGCCGCGGCGCAAGTGATCGGCATCGGCCGCGCCCGCATCCTGCTGGGCCACATCCTGCCCAATGTGCTCGGCCCGGTGCTGGTGATCGGCACGCTGACCCTGGGGCTGGCGATCCTGGACGAGGCGACCTTGTCGTTCCTCGGCGTCGGCCTGCCGCAGACGCAGCCCTCGCTCGGCACCCTGATCCAGATCGGCGACGATTTCCTGTTCTCCGGCCAGTGGTGGGTCACGGTGTTCCCGGGTGTGGCGCTGATGCTGCTGGTGCTGGCGATCAACCTGCTGGGCGACTGGCTGCGCGACGCGCTGAACCCGAGGCTGCGATGACGCCGCTGCTGGAGGTGCGCGACCTGACGGTGGAGTTCCCCACGCGCCGCGGCACGCTGCGGGCGCTGGACCGCATCGGTTTTGCCATCGCGCCCGGCGAGATTCTTGGCATGGTGGGGGAAAGCGGCGCCGGCAAATCGCTCACCGGAGCGGCGATCATCGGCCTGCTGCAACCGCCGGGCCGTATCGCCGGCGGCGAAATCCGCCTGGAGGGCGCGCGTATCGACACGCTTGACGCCGAGGCGCTGCGCCGCATCCGTGGCCGCCGGATCGGCGCGATCTTCCAGGACCCGCTGACCACATTGAACCCGCTCTATACCATCGGCCGCCAGCTGACCGAAACGATCCGCACGCATCTGCCGCTGTCCGCCGCGGCGGCGCGCGCCCGCGCCGTCTCATGGCTCGACGAAGTCGGGATTCCGGCGGCCGCACGCCGGATCGATGCCTACCCGCATGAATTCTCCGGCGGCCAGCGCCAGCGCGTGGTGATCGCGCTCGCGCTCTGCGCCGAGCCGCGCCTGATCGTGGCGGACGAACCCACCACGGCGCTGGACGTTTCGATCCAGGCGCAGATCATCGCCCTGCTGAAGCGCCTGGCGCGCGATCACGCCACGGCGGTGCTGCTGATCACGCACGACATGGGCGTGATCGCCGAGACCGCGGATCGGGTCGCGGTGATGTATGCCGGACGCATCGCCGAGATCGGCCCGGTCGCCGACGTGATCCGCACCCCCGCCCATCCCTACACCGCCGGGCTGATGGCCAGCATCCCGCCGCTGGAACACCGGGTGCCGCGGCTCGCGCAGATCGAGGGTGCGATGCCCCGGCTCGACGCCATCCCGGATGGCTGCGCGTTCCACCCACGTTGCCCGCGCGCGGTGGATCGCTGCCGCGCCGAACGCCCCGAACTGGCCGCCGCCGGTGCCACCGCCGCCGCTTGCTGGCGTGTCAATCTGCCGGCGCATGTCTGAATCCCCCCCGCTGCTGGAACTGCGCGGCGTCACGCGGCGCTTCGACGTCTCCCGCCCCGCGCTGCAACGCCTGCTGGCGCGCGCGCCGCGGCAATATCTGCGCGCGGTGGACGAGGTCTCGTTCGTGCTGCCGCGCGGCGCCACCCTGTCGCTGGTGGGCGAATCCGGCTGCGGCAAATCCACCGTCGCGCGCCTGGCGGTGGGGCTGCTGACCCCGAGCGCCGGGGAGGTCCGGTTCGAGGACCGGCCGCTCGCCGCCGCCCGCGCCGATCCCGCGCAGCGGCGGCGGATGAACATGATCTTCCAGGACCCGTATGCGTCGCTGAATCCGCGCTGGCGGGTGCGCGATATCGTCGCCGAACCGCTGCGCGCGTTCGCGTTGGCGCGCGGCGCCGAGGCCGGCGCGCGCGTGGGCGCGCTGCTGACCCAGGTGGGCCTGGCGCCGTCGGACGGCGAGAAATACCCGCACGAATTTTCCGGCGGCCAGCGCCAGCGCATCTCGATCGCGCGCGCGCTGGCCAGCGCGCCGGAATTCCTGATCTGCGACGAACCGACCAGTGCGCTGGATGTTTCGGTGCAGGCGCAGATCCTGAACCTGATGCGCGATCTGCAGGACCGGCTGGGCCTGACCTATCTGTTCATCAGCCACAACCTGGCGGTGGTGCGGCATATGTCGGACCTGCTGGGCGTGATGTATCTGGGGCGGATCGTGGAACTCGGTCCGGCCGCAACGATCTTCGCCGCGCCCCGCCACCCGTATACGCGGCTGTTGCTGGAAGCGGTGCCGGATCTGGAACGGGTCGGCCAGGCCCGCACCCCGGTGGGCGGCGAGGTGCCAAGCCCGATCGACCCCCCACCCGGTTGCCCGTTCCACCCCCGCTGCCCGTTGGCCGAGGAGCGCTGCCGGCGCGAGAAACCCGTGATCCGGACGCTGGG
>DAHWDR010000245.1:0-3652 GCA_027330745.1 Acetobacteraceae bacterium
GTCTTTGCGGTCGCCCCCAGCGTCACGCTGGGGCTGGGCAGCCTGCCGCCGGCGCGGCTGAAATACGCTTCCGGTCTGTTCAACATGATGCGCAATCTGGGCGGCGCGGTCGGCATCGCGCTGTCCGGGGCGATGGTGAACAACCGCACGGCGTTGCATTTCACCGCCATCGCCAGCGCGCTGACCCCGGCCAATACGGCGATGACCCGTCTGCTGGCGGGGATGACGGCGCGGTTCGTCCCGCTGCTCGGCTCGGTCCCGGCGGCACGGATGGCGGCGCTGGAGCGGTTGCGCGCGCTGGTCTGGCGGGAGGCAGCGACAGCGGCCTATGCAGACACGTTCCGGATGCTGAGCATCGCCTTCGTCCTGGCGGTGGTGCTGGTGCCGCTGCTGCGTCCGGTGGCCGCAGGGCCGCCGCCCGCTCAATCGGGGCATTGAGCCGCGCCGGCCCGGCGACTGTCCTCATCGGACAGAGATCGGCTATCCACGGGGGGCGGCTCATGACGACCATCGACGCATCGGCCCGGCTGCACCGGGGCACGCTCGGCCTCGGCCAGATCGTCGCCTCCACCATGGCGAATATCGCTCCGGCGATGAGCTTCTTCTTCGGCTTCGGCGTGATCGCCGCCGGCGCCGGCATCGCCAGCCCGGTCACGATCATCGCCGCGATGATCGCGATCCTGTTCCTGACCAACACTTTGGCCGAGTTCACCCGCTACCGCCCTTCCACCGGCTCGTTTGTCACGTTCATGGGCCTGGCGTTCGGCCCCGCCACCGGCGCGGCCGTGTCCGTGTTCGTAACCTTTGGCTACATCATCGCTGCGTCCTCGGTGGTGGCGATCTCCGGTGGCTGGTTTGCCGATACTCTGAAATATTTCACTCATGTCACGGTGCCCTGGCAGGCGGTGTCCCTGATCGCATCCGGCATCGCCGGCGGGCTGGTGATGCGCGGGATCAGCCTGTCCACGAAATGGGCGGCGCTGTTCTTCTATTTCGAGTTCGCCTTGCTCGCGGTGGGGGCGCTCCTGATGCTGGCCGCGAACCCGTCGTATCTGACGCTGGCGCCGTTCCGTCCGTCCAACCTGGCCGGCGGGCTGGCCGGCCTTGGCGCCGGTTTCCCGCTTGCGATCTACCTGTTCATCGGCTGGGAGAACTCGGCGATGCTGGCCGAGGAAACCGCCGACCCGCGCCGCAACGTGCCGCGCGCGCTGATCGCGGCCACGATCGTCATCGGATTGTTCTACATCCTGCTCGCTTACGCCACGATCGCGGCGTTCCACGACGATGCGACCGCTATCGGCAAATCCGCGGTCCCGTTCGTGGACGCGATGAGGGCCAGCGCGGCCGGCCTGGTATGGGTGGCGTATCTCGCCGGTCTGACCTCGATCCTGAGCTCCCTGATCGCGCTGACCAATTCGCAGGCGCGGATCCTGTTCAACTCCGGCCGCGAGGGGCTGCTGCCCGCTTTCTTTGGCAAAATCCATCCGCATCACCGCACGCCCTATGTGGCGACCTGGGGATTCCTGGCGATCGCGCTGGCCTCGGTGTTCGTGTTCGGCTGGGGGCGCGGCATTTCGGCGCTGGATTATTTCGGCGACGCCGGGACCTTGGGCACGATCCCGGTGATCCTGGTGTATATGGGCACCAACTTGGCACTCCCGGTGTTCATGCTGCGCCACCATCGCGACCAGTTCCACCCGTTCCGGCATCTGATCGTTCCGATTCTGGGCACGCTGTTCATGCTGCTGCCGCTATGGGGACTGGTGCAGCCGGGGCAGGACTGGCCGTTCAGTATTTTCCCCTATGTCGCGCTGGCTGTGCTGGCGGTGGCGGTACTCTACGGCGCGGTGCTGGCGCGGCGGATGCCGGACCTGGCCGGAAGAATCGGGGCCTATCTGGCCGACGAATGACCCCGCCCGCCCCGCGGGTCCCCGAATGAACAAGCTCTCTCCCCGTCGGGCCCGTCACCGTGCCGCAACCCGCCAAACGTGTACGTTGGCCGCCCGACCGCGGTAGGATCGCGGTCAGATCTGCGAATACCCCGACCCCGGCGTATCCACCCCCCGCCCGGAAGCCGCGGTCAGTTCCCCGTATTCGCTCAGGATCTGCTGGCTATACGTGACCCGCCCGTTCACCGCCGCCGCCGGCGCGGATGCCAGCAGCAGCGCCGCCCGTGCCATCAGCTCCGGCGGCTCCCCGCGCGGATCGTCCAGCCCCGAGACCAGCTTGTGATGCACCGTGCCCGGCGTCGGCACCACGCGGGAGGGCGAGAGCGCGGCGACCGTGATCCCGCCATATTGCGCGACCTCCTGCGCCAAGCCCTGGGTGAACCGCTCCAGCGCCGCCTTGACCGCGCCGTACATGGTGCCGCCACGCACCGCATGATCGGCATAGGGCCCGCGCCCCGGCCCGATCGCCGCCCCCGAGCTGATATTCACGATCGCCCCCGACCGGCGCGGGATCATGTCCGCCAGCACCAGTTGCGACAGCAGGAACGGCCCGTGCACATCGACCGCGAAGGCGCGCTTCCAGCGTGAGGGCGGCATCTCGGCGATCGGTGCGTAGTAGGTCAGAGCAGCGTTATTGACCAGGATCTCGACCGGACCGAACGCAGCATGCGCGGCCGCCACCAGCGCCTGGCAGGAGGTTTCGTCCGATACGTCCGCCGCCACCGCGCGCGCCTCGCCCCCGGCCGCCGTGATTGCGGCGACGGTGGCAGCGAGCGAGCCGGCCAGCAGCTTGTGATCCCCTTCGTGGACCGTGCGGGCGGCGCAGATCACGCGCGCACCCTCGGCGGCGAACAGGGTGGCGATGGCGGCGCCGATGCCACGCGAGGCGCCGGTAACGATGGCGGTGCGGCCGGCGAGGCGGGGGGTGGGCATCGTCGGGACCTCCGAAGTGGGATCAGGGCTTGCCTCCCTTTCCCGCTGGGGCGAGGGCAGGGTTGGGGAGGATTGGCCACGGAATAATGCATCGTAGGCGCGGGAGGGGGCGAGGCAAGCATTGCGGGCGACGGCAGCGTGAATCGGCGCCGGGAGGCGACGATCGATCACCCGAAAGCGGGCAATCCATGGAACCGAAATCTTGCTTGGCAAAAACTTCTTGCGTCATTCTAGGTTTATATTCTATACAAGTCGGGAACCCCATGACCGCCATCCCCGCCCCGCTGCTTCCCCTGGTCGACCGCTTCACCAGCCTCGTCGGCTGGCTGGTGGAGCGCGTCGCCGGCCTGGGGGAACCAAAGGCGGGCGGCCCACCGAGAAGCGTCCAAGCGGCGGCCAACCCACTTGGGCTCGGCCAAACGGCACCCCCCCACCCGGTCCTGGACCTGCCCCGCGCCGGCCTCCTGCTCACCCGGCTGCGCGATGTCCTCGCCCGCTTCCGCGCCATCGCCGCCACCCCGGTCCCGCCCGCGAAGCCCCCCGCCAAGCCGCTCGGCCCGAAATTCGTCCCCACCTCCGTGCTCTGCGCCGTGGTGCTGGTGGATGAACTGCCCGAGCCCCCTCCAAGGCTGCCCAGTTCCTGGCGCTGGCTGACCGGGCTGCTCCCGGAAGCCGTCGCCGACCGGGTGCGGCTGGAAGACCTGCTGCGCGAGCCAGAAACGCGTGCGCTGCTGGACGCCGATCGCCGGCTGGGGGGGATCATGCGCTCG
>DAHWDR010000028.1:0-1644 GCA_027330745.1 Acetobacteraceae bacterium
GATGGCAAGATCGTCATGTCGTTCCCGCGCGCCGGCCGCATCAACGCAGCCCAGATCCTGGTCGAACTCGGCGACGTCCGCGAACGCTTCCTCACCGAAGATCAGCTTGCCGCCGAAGCCGGCGTCTGCCCCGTTACCCATGCATCCGGAAAAAGCCGCGGGGTCGTGTTCCGATGGGCCTGCAACAAGAACCTGCGGCTCGCCCTGACCTGCTTCGCGGACAACTCGCGCCATGCCTCCGCCTGGGCCGCAGCCATCTACCTCAAAGCCCGCAGCCGCGGATGCAGGCACCCTCACGCGGTCCGGATCCTCGCCCGCGCCTGGGTCCGGGTCCTGTGGAGAACCTGGCAGAACCGCAAGCCATACGACCCCCAACACCATGCCGGCGCCGCAAATCTCGCCACCTGAAAATTTAGGGGTGGACACAGGGTGTCTCATGAGCGGACGAACACGCCGCACAGACCGGGGACCGGCGCGCGGTTCTCGGTCCGCTGCGTTTCCGGGGTCAGCGCGCGAACGGCCAGCCCGGACGCAGCGGCGGCGGCATGCAGACAGGCCGGGATATGCGTGTAGCGACCTTGGGTGCCGAGCCGCCAGGGGGTTTTCTGCCCGGGGGGTTCGGCGTCCGGGTCCGTCTCGCATGAAACCAGGAATAGCCCGCCCGGACGTAGCCGCGCCGCGACCGCCGCGAACAGCGCGTCCAGCGCGCCGAAATAGCACAGCACGTCCGCGGCCAGGATCACGCCGAACGCGGGGCCGGGCGCGGCCAGATAGGTCAGCAGATCGGCCTCGTGCAACGCGGCGTAGATCCCTTTCGCCGCCGCCCGCGCCAGCATCCGCGGTGACAGATCGACGCCGTGCAGGGGCGTGACCGGCAGATCCGCCACCGCCAGGCCCGCGAGCCCGGTTCCGCAGCCCAGGTCCAGAGTTGGGCCGGACGCCCCAGCCTCCAGCAGCGCGGCGCGGAACAAGCCGGGGACGCGATAGCCCAGCGCAATCAGATGCGCTTCGAACCGGTCCGCGTACCCCTCGAACACCGCGCGGACATAGGGGGCCGGGGCGCGTTCGTCGCCCGGGCGCGCGCCGGCGGCGGCGACCAGGTGGCGAACATACGGGTCCTGAGGGGCGAGTTTCAGTGCCTCCCCATAAGCTTCGCCAGCCGCGTCGGGCTGCGCCAGGGATGACAACGCATGACCAAGCAGGCCGAACAGGCAGGCATCGGCGGCACCGGCGCTACGCGCGGCCTCCCCCAGACGCGCAGCGGCGGCGAAGTCGCGGCGACGCAGTTCCAGCAGCATTGCGGCGTTGCGCAAATCCACCGACCCGGGCACGCGGGCAATGCCGGCTTCCAGCGTGGCCGCGGCACGATCCAGCGTGCCGGCACTCGCCTGGGCGGCGGCCAGCGCCTCGATGAACGAGGGGTTGGCGGGGTCCGCCGCCACCGCTTCGGCCAGGCAGGCAATGGCATCCGCCGGGCGGCCGAGCTCGTGCATCAGCACGCCGAGGATCGCCTTGCCGGCCGGGTCGGCCGGGTCCAGCACCACCGCCTCGGCCGCGTCGATCGCGGCCGGGACGCGGTCGCCGCGCCGATGATGCACATCGGCGCGTAGCCGGCGCAGCCCGGCATGTCCGGGGTCGGCTGCC
>DAHWDR010000255.1:0-1581 GCA_027330745.1 Acetobacteraceae bacterium
CGAACAGCACCTGCGGGTTGTAGATGCGTGCCACCGGCAGGCCGGAATGCAGATAGCGCGACCAGGTCCAGAACAGCGCCATCCGGTTCACATGGCGGGCGGGGTCGCCCAGGAAGCGGTGGATCAGCACCGCGTAGATCAACACCGCAAACGCCGCCATCAGGCCGCCACCCGCCCCGCGCAGCATCCGCGCCGGCCAGCGGTTCATGTGGGTGACGGCACCGGCACGCGCAGCGCCCGGCGGATGCAAAGCACGAAGAACGGGCCAAGCACGACCATGCCCCAGGGCGCAGCCACCGCCCGCTCTAGCATCGGCAGTAACGCCACCAGCCCGACCATGCCGGCTTCCAGCGCGGAAATTCCGCCCGGTGCCTGCCACGCGGCGCAAGCGAACGCCCAGGCGGCAAAACTGACCACCGGCAGGTCATACTGTGCGGCGTAGGGTGTGACCAGAAACGCCCCCGCCATCATCGCCGCCATTGCGAAGGGCGAAAACGGCCGCCGAAACACCACCCAGATCGCGGCCGTGGCCGCCAGTGCAACCGCCGCCTCCAACACCATGGCGATGCCCCCACTCAACCCCAGAATCCGCAGGCCGGACGCGAACGTGGGCGAGAACTGCGCGAAGCGAGGATCGGCCGCGACCTCCCGCGACAACGCCGCCAGCGCCAGCGGCAGCCGCAGCCAACCGCCCCAGCCGAACACCACCCCACCCAGCACCACCAGCACCAGTGCTGTCGCCACCGCCGCGGCGATGGCGCGCCATTGCCGGGCCGCGAGCAGCGCCACCGGCACCAGGACGCCGTATTGCGGCTTCACGGTCAGCAGCCCGAACAGCACCCCGGCCAGCAGCGGCCGGCGCGGTAGGGCGCGACAGGCGCCGATCATCAGCGCGGCGGCGAACAGCGCGGTCTGCCCGGCGAACAGGGCATCGAAGGTGCTGGGCACGATCGCGGCCAACCCCAAGGTCGCCAGCCGCACATCGCGCCGCCACGAAGCCAGGACATAGGCAGCGAAGCTGGCGGCCGACCAGACAATGAAACTCGGCACCGGCGCCGCCCAGGCCACCGGCCACAGGAACAGCAGCGCCGAAGGCGGATAGACGAACGGGAGATCGCGCCGTGGCGACCCTGGCAACCCCGCCATGAACCGGTGCAAAACCCGATGGTCATAGAGCAGCGCGGCTGGATGCCCATGCAGGAAGGCCGACCATCCCCAGAAGAGGAACACTCCGTTGACGAAGCGTGCCCCCTGGCTGGCCACCACATGCCACAGCGCCAGCTGGTCGATGACGGCCAGTGAGGCGGCGAGCCCGATCGGCGTCCAGATCGCTATGCGCACTGCGCGGCGGGACAGAGCTGGGGCGGGGCGGGACAGGTCGGTCGCACTCATCACCCCGGTCTCCCCCGAGGCCGGTAACAACCCGGTTGCGCTACCCCCTCACCCACACCCGCCCGTCGAACAGCCGCCGCGCGGTGCGATAGAACCCGCCGCTCCGCGCCTCCCACGCCCCCGCCGCATCCAGCCCCACCTCGGCCGCCACCGTCAGCACCCCCGACGGCATCCCCAGCCGGATCGGCC
>DAHWDR010000040.1:0-2073 GCA_027330745.1 Acetobacteraceae bacterium
CTATCTCGCGGCGTTGTACGGCCCGCGCTGGGCGCTGTTGGTTTTCGGCCTGGCGGTGATCGGCGGCGCGCTGATCCTGCTGGCGGGCGTGCGCGACACCCTGGCCTGGGTCCATGCCGAGCACGCGCAGACCGCCCCGCCTGACGCTGCGCCGGCGGCGATGCCGCATTGGGGCGAGGTGTTCCTGCTGGTCTCGTTCCGCGATGCGACCTACCGCGCGCTGTGCCAGGGCGGCGTGGCGAACAAGATCGCCGATACGCTGGTCTGGGCGCTGTTCCCGGTCTATTTCCGCGCCCGCCACCTGGGCGTGGTGCGGATCGGCTGGCTCACCGGGATCTACGCCGTGGTGTGGGGCTTGTCGCAGCTCTGGACCGGGCATTTGGCCGACCGGATCGGCCGCAAACCGCCGGTGGTCACGGGGTTCTTCATGCTCGCGTTGGGGATCGCGGTCACCGCGGCGGCCGGCAGCGTGCTGGTGTGGGAGATCGCGGCGGCGGTCATGGGCGTCGGCATGGCGCTGCTTTATCCCAACCTGATCGCGGCGATGGCCGACCTGGCGCCGCCGCTGTGGCGCGGACGCGCGCTCGGCACGTATCGCTACTGGCGCGATACCGGCTACGCGATCGGCGCGCTGCTGTTGGGCGCGGTGGCCCAGTGGGGTGGCGGCGTGGTGCCGGCGATGTGGGCCACGGCCGCGCTGGTGGCCGGATCGGGGCTGTGGATCGCGCTGGCGGTGGGCGAGAGCCACCCGCCCGCGCGCCGGGCGCCTGGCCGCTGATGCCGTTACAGGGAGAAGCATCGATGCACGTCCTGTTCATCCTGAACGACCCGCCGTACGGCACCGAGCGGAGCTACAACGCCCTGCGGCTGGCGCAGGCGGTGCTGAAACGGGATCCCGCGGCCGAGGCCACCGTGTTCCTGATGGGCGACGCGGTGAGCGGGGCGCGCAGCGGCCAGAAGCCGCCTGAAGGTTTCTATAACATCGAGCGCATGCTGCGCCGCGTTCACGCGAGCGGGAGGGCGCGCGTCCTGCTGTGCGGCACCTGCATGGACGCACGCGGCCTGACCGACGCCGATCTGACCGAGGGCGCCGCGCGCAGCACACTGGACGCGCTGGCCGAGGCGACGCTCGCGGCCGATCGAGTCCTGGTGTTCTGAGGCGGACAGGGGTGCGCGGCCATGACGCTCGCGGGTTTCTTCCCCGAGACGGAGATGCCGGACGCCGGCTGGTGGCGGGTGCTGTGGCCGGACCCGGCGGCGACGCTGCGCGCCCTGGGTGTGGCGCCAGGACTGGCGGCGGTGGACCTCTGCTGCGGCGACGGCACCTTTACCGCCGCGCTGGCGTTCCTCACCGGAACGAGGGTGCATGCCATCGATATCGACCCGGCCTGCCTGGATCGCGCCCGCGCCGCCGTGCGGCGGGACGGCGGGGGGGACTGCGCCTTCGTGCTGGGCGATGCGATGGCGGTTGACCGGCTGCTGCCGGGGCCGGTGGATTACGTCCTGCTCGCCAATGCGCTCCATGGCGTGCCGGACCAGCCGCGCCTGGCCCGCGCGATCGCGGCGGCGCTGCGACCGGGTGGCCGGCTCGCGGTGGTCAACTGGCACGCGCGCCCGCGCGAGCAGACCACGGTGCTGGGCGCGCCGCACGGTCCGGCGACGGAGACGCGGATGCCGCCGGAAGCGGTGGTCGCGCTGTTCGCCCTGGCGGGATTCCGGGGGGAGCGCATCATCGCGCTGCCGCCGTACCATTACGGCATCGTCCTGGATTCCTCGCGCGTCTGACGCCGGACTTCGTCGCCACGACGGCGTGGCGCATGCGCCGCTTGCGCCGGAACCCCGCAACGGCCGCGATAGCGCGCCGCGGAACCGTCCGAAGGGCGTCGACGGTCCGGGGCCGGCCGCCGGCTGCCGGACCGGGCCGCGACTCGCAACCACGAAAACCTCTTGTGAGCAAGCGACAAATCGCGTTGACCGCGGGCGACCGGACGGATAGGCCACAGGTGTGACCAGTCCCGAGTCCCGTCCGTTCATCCGAGTCCGCGGCCGTTCGTTCATGGCCCTGGTGCTCGC
>DAHWDR010000335.1:0-19411 GCA_027330745.1 Acetobacteraceae bacterium
ACCTCGGTCATCGTCTCGCCCGGAACCGCTGCCATCATTTCTGTCTCCATGCTCGACTTGCGCGCCGGCAACCGCGTCGGCCCGATGCCGCGTTCAGCTACCGCGGACGTGGCGGACACCCCATGCGGACCCTCGTGGCCTGCCGGACCTGAGAAAGACGCCCCACGCCACGCCGAACCGGGCGTGGATCCTGCGATGGTAACCACCACCCGGACACCCACACCCCCTGGCCTGTTCAGACCTGCGCGGAGCAGACGATCTGTGACATGTCGCGGCCACCAGCCTCGCCCGCGGGAAGCTGTAACACAGATTGGACGCCACGTCATCGGGCACAAGCACCCGCGTTGCCCGCGGGGTGCGGGCAATTTCGCATGTCAGGGGCGCATGGCCCCGACCCTGGCCGCCGCGTGGCTCAGGCGGCGCCGGGCTCCGGCGAGAACAGCTTGCTCTTGCCTTCCTTGTCCTTCCACTCGTCCGCATCGGCCGGTGGCTCGCCCTTGCGGGTGATGTTGGGCCAGGTGCCGGAATAGGTGCGGTTCAGCTCGGCCCAGGCCGCGGCGCGGTCGTCGCTGTCCGGCACGATCGCCTCGGCCGGGCATTCCGGCTCGCACACGCCGCAATCGATGCATTCGTCCGGGTGGATCACCAGCATGTTTTCGCCGACATAGAAGCAATCGACCGGGCACACCTCGATGCAGTCCATGTACTTGCACTTGATGCAGTTTTCGGTGACCACGTAGGTCATGGGGATCCCTGGCGTTGCGTTCCGACGGGGCGCGATATGAACGGGATCGGCCGGCGGCGCAAGATCGGGCCGGGGCGCGGCGATGATTCGTTGCCGCATACCATAATCCGTTAACCCCGACGCGCTTTGTTGGGGCGGATGATCCGCCCCACCCGTCCCCCCATGCGATCCCCCATCCGCAGCGCCGCGCGCGCGGGGAGGGGAGCCGTGGGCTGGTGCGTCTTTGCCGCCCTGCTCGCCGTAGCCGCGTCGGCCCGCGCTCAGGTCCCCGACCCGGCCAGCTTCGCCACTCTGTTCCCCCCCGATATCCGTTCCCCCGGCCAGGCCCCAGGGGTGACGGTGCTCTCACGCGCCCGGCCGGACTACGATCCGCTTCCGGTCCGGCTCGGCGTTCTGGAAGCGCGCCCCGGCCTGACCCTTGGCACCGGCTACGACACCGATCCGGCCGGCCTGCCCGGCCAGGCCGGCAGCGCGGAGAGCCTGATCGCGCCGTCCTTGGCGCTCGGCGCCGGTTGGGGGCGAGATCGGTTGGGGGTTCGGCTTGGCGCCGAGGATCACCGCTTCGCCTCGGCCCCCGCCCTGGACCGCACCGACTGGACCGCCGGCGCCGGGCTGCGTCTGGGGTTCGGGCGGACGCGCCTGAGCCTGGCCGCGGTCAGCCATGCGCTGCATGAGGAGGGCAGCACGATCGGTGCGCTACCTACCGACCGGCCCCTGGCGTACCGGCTGGACGCCGCCCGCGTCGCGCTGCGCTGGAGCGATCGGATCGTCTCCCTGACCCCGGCCGTGGAGCTGGCCTCGTGGCGCTATGCCACCGCGGTCCTGGACGGCATCGGTATCCCGCAGGCCTATCGGGACCGTGCTGTCGGCCGGGCAATGCTGACCGCGCGCTACCGGCTGGATCCGGGCAGCGACCTGGTGCTGACGATGCGCGACACCGCCACGCACTACACCGCGCCCGCCGCGGCCACCCCGAGCCACGATTCCAACGCCGTCGCGGTTCTGGCCGGGATCGAGGACGCCGCCGATCCGCTGTTGCGTGTGCGCCTGCTGGCAGGCTGGGAACAGCGCCGCTTCGCCGGCTACGGCGCCCGCGCCGCGCCGATCGTGGAAGCCCAGGCGATCTGGCAGCCCGACGGCCTCACCACCATGACCGCCACAGCATGGCGGCGGATGGAGGACGCGGCCCAGGAGGGCGTGGCCGGCTACACCGAGACCGCCGGGTCCCTGGCGCTGGACCGCGAACTGCGCCGCAACCTGATCCTGTCACTCGCCCTCGGCGCCCAACATGCCGTGTTCACCGATGGCGCGCGCGAAGACGGCGCCGATGCGGGTCTGGCCGCGCGCTGGCGGTTGAACCGCTGGCTGCGCGTGACCGCGACCGAAACGGTGACGGTCCTGCAAGGAACCGCCTCCGCGCTGCTTCCCGGCGGCCGGCGGATCACGCGCAGCGTGTCCCTGCTGCGCTGCGGTCTCGGCTGGTGAGCGCCGCGCCGGACGAGCACGAGCCGCCGCCACGGACGCAGTTCCTGGGGCTCGATTTCGCAACGCTGGACCTGGCGCGGGCGCGCGACTGGCTGCTGGGCCGCCCGGCCGGCGGCTTCGGCTATGTGGTCACCCCGAACGCCGATCATCTGGTTCGTCTGGCGCGCGATCCAGGTTTGGTCGCGTTGTATCGGGGCGCCGCGCTGATCCTGCTCGATTCGCGCGTGGTGGCCGGGGCCGCGCGTCTGCTTGGCCTGACGCCTCCCCAGGTGGTGCCCGGCGCCGACCTCACCGCCGCGCTGCTGGCCGCTCTGCCCCCGGACGAGGCGGTGACCCTGATCGGCCTGCCGCCCGCCTGGTTGCCCGCGTTCCGCCGCCGCACCGGGCTGCGCGCCGTGGCCCATTACGACCCTCCGCGCGGCTTCGACCGCAATCGGGCCGCGATCGCTGCGGTGCTTGCGTTCGTTGAATCCCATCCGGCCCGGTTCATCCTGCTGGCGGTTGGCGCGCCGCGCCAGGAACGTCTTGCCGCCGCCCTGGCCGCGCGCGGGCGTGCTGGCGGCACCGCTTTGTGCATCGGCGCCGCGGTCGATTTCCTGGCCGGGCGCGTGCCCCGCGCGCCCGGCTGGATGCAGTCCGCCGGCCTGGAATGGCTGCACCGCCTGGCGTGCGAGCCGCGGCGGATGGCGGCGCGCTATCTGCTGACCGATCCAGCCGTGTTCGTCCACCTGGCGCGCGCCCGCTTCCGCCCTGGGGTTTACCCTTTCTTGGGGGTTTCGACCCCAGCATCTCCGCCAGCCGACCCGCGCGAGGACCCATGGACGACCTGCTGGCCGAATTCCTGACCGAAACAAATGAGATGCTGGCGGAGCTGGACGTTGCCCTGGTCCGGCTGGAAACGGTGCCGGAAGACGCGGCCAACCTGTCGGGCATCTTCCGCCTGGTGCACACGATCAAGGGCACTTGCGGCTTTCTGGGGCTGCCGCGGCTGGAGAAAGTGGCCCATGCCGGGGAGAACGTGCTCAGCCGGATGCGCGACGGCGCGCTGCGCCCGGTTCCCGCCCTGGTCAGCCTGGTGCTGGCGGCGCTGGACCGGATCAAGGCCATCGTCGCCGCGCTGGGCGCGACCGGGACCGAGCCTGAGGGCGAGGATAGCGACCTGATCGCCGCCCTCGATCGCGCCGCCGCCGGGGAGGTGGAGGCGCTGCCGGTGCCCGCGCCCGCTGCCGCCGCGCCTGCGCCGGCCGTGCCCGCGCCTTCGATGCCGATCCCGGCCGGCGTGGCCGAACCACCGCCGCCCGCTGCGCCGACGCCCGCTGCGCCGACGATCATCGCCGCGGAACCGGCGGCCGCCGCGCAGACCATCCGCGTCGGCGTCGATGTGCTGGACGACCTGATGACCCTGGTGAGCGAGCTGGTGCTGACCCGCAACCAGTTGTTGCAACTCGCCCGCGGCCACGAGAACGGCGCCTTCACCGTGCCGCTGCAACGGCTGTCGCATATCACGTCGGATTTGCAGGAAGGCGTGATGAAGACCCGGATGCAGCCGATCGGCAATGCCTGGAACAAGCTGCCGCGCGTGGTGCGCGATCTGGCCCATGAGCTCGACAAGAAGATCGAGCTCGTGATGCTGGGGGCCGAGACCGAACTCGATCGCCAGGTCCTGGAACTGATCAAGGACCCGCTCACGCATATGGTCCGCAATTCGGCCGATCACGGGCTGGAAACCGGCGCCGAGCGGCGTGCCCGCGGCAAGCCGGAGACCGGGCGGATCACGCTGAACGCGTTCCACGAAGGCGGGCATATCATCATCGAGATCGCCGATGACGGCCGCGGCCTGCCGGTCGATCGCATCCGCGCCAAGGTGCTGGCCCAGGGGTTGGCGACCGAGGCCGAGCTGGCCGGCATGTCGGACGCGCAGATCCAACGCTTCATCTTTCGCGCCGGGTTCTCCACCGCCGCCGCCGTGACCGCTGTCTCCGGCCGTGGCGTCGGCATGGACGTGGTGAAGACGAATATCGAGCGGATCGGCGGCACGATCGAGCTTGCCTCGCGTCCCGGCGCCGGGACGACGTTCACGATCAAGATCCCGCTGACTTTGGCGATCGTCTCCGCGCTGATCCTGGAGGCGGGCGGTGAGCGGTTCGCGATCCCGCAGACCTCGGTGGCGGAACTGGTCCGCGCCGGGGATGGCAGCACGGAAGGCGGCAGCCGGATCGAACGCATCAACGATACGCCGGTGTTGCGCCTGCGCGACCGTCTTCTGCCGCTGGTCGGGCTGCGCGACCTGCTGCGCCTGGATACCGCGCCGGAAACCGCCGAGCCGCCTACTATCGTGGTTGCCCAGGTCGGCGCCACGATGCTCGGCCTGATCGTCGATCGCGTGTTCGACACCGAGGAGATCGTGGTCAAGCCGGTGGCGCCGATTCTGCGTCATGTCACCATGTTCTCCGGCAACACGATTCTGGGCGACGGGTCGGTCATCATGATCCTGGACCCGAACGGGATCGCGCGTGCAACCGGCGTCGGCGCCGCGGCCGGGGAGGCGCGGGCCGAGGTCGCCCGGACCCCGGTTCCGGCCATCGGTCATTCGGCCGAGAAGACCGCGATCCTGCTGTTCCGCGCCGGCCCCGCCGATGCCCCGCCGCTCGCGGTACCGCTGGCGCTGGTGGCCCGGCTGGAGGAAATCCCGCGCGCAAAGATGGAGCGCTGCGGCGATGCGCTCGCCACCCAGTATCGCGGCCGGCTGATGCCGCTGCTGGCGTTGTCCGGCGCGACCGACCCCACGCGCGCGCACCAGCCAGCGTTGGTGTTCACCGACGGCGATCGCAGCATGGGCCTGCTGGTGGACGCGATCACCGATGTGGTGGACGACCGGCTGGAGATCGAGCTGGGCGCGGCCCGCCCTGGGCTGCTGGGCACCGCGGTGGTCGCCGGCCACGCCACCGATGTGATCGATACCGGCTATTGGCTGACCCGCGCATTCGGCGACTGGTTCCGTCCGGAAGCAGCGAAGCTCGGCCCGCCGCGCCTGCTCTGCGTGGAGGACAGCGATTTCTTCCGCGCCCTGCTGGTGCCGGCCCTGGCCGCGGCGGGGTTCGAGGTGACCGCCGCGGCCTCGGGTGCCGAGGCGTTGGCGCTACGCGATGCCGGCGCCGGCTTCGCCGCGGTGATCTCGGATATCGAGATGCCGGAGATGGACGGCTTCACCCTGGCGCGCACGCTGCGTGCGGGCGGGGCCTGGGCGGCGCTGCCGCTGGTGGCGCTGTCGGGACGTTCGACGGCCGCGGACCGCGAACAGTCCCTGGCCGCCGGGTTCAACGACCATGTGGCGAAATTCGACCGTGACGCGCTGCTGGATGCGTTGCGCCGGGTGCTGTCGGTGCCGGGTGGCGGCGACCGCCAGGCGATGGAGCTGGCGGTATGAGCGCCGGCGGTACGAATACCGGGCCCGACGCAATCGGCGATGCCGATCAGCAATTCGTCACCCTGACCGTGGCCGGTCAGCTTTGCGGCATCCCGGTGCTGGGGGTGCGCGACGTGCTGGCCGACCAGACCATCGCGCGGATCCCGCTGGCGCCGGGGGAGGTGGCGGGCAGCCTCAATCTGCGCGGGCGGATCGTCACCGCGATCGATCTGCGCCGGCGACTGAACCTGCCCGCCGCGCCGCCGGGCCAGACGCGGATGTCGGTGGTCACCGAACTGGGCGGCGAGCTTTACGCGCTGCTGGTCGATCAGGTGGCGGAGGTGATGAGCCTGCCCGCCTCGGCCTTCGAGGCGTGCCCACCGACGCTGCCCCCGGTCTGGGCGGAACATAGCCGCGGCGTCTATCGCCTGGACGATCGCCTGCTGGTGGTGCTGGACGTGGCGCGCTTGCTGGACCTTGCGATGGCGGCTTGAGCAATGACCCATACCTGCCTGGTGGTCGATGACAGCCGCACCGTCCGCAAGCTGGCAAGGCGCATTCTGGAAGCCAACGACTACCAGGTGAGCGAGGCCGAAGACGGCGCCAAGGCGTTGGATGCGTGCCGCAGCGCGCTGCCCGATGGCGTGTTGCTGGACTGGAACATGCCGGTGATGAACGGGATCGAGTTCCTCCGCGCCCTGCGCGCCGAATTCGGCCCCGATCGCCCGGTGGTCCTGTTCTGCACCACGGAAACCGAAATGAGCTTCATCACCGAGGCACTGGAAGCCGGGGCGCAGGAATACATCATGAAGCCGTTCGACGCCGATATCCTGTTGGGCAAGTTCGCCGAGGCCGGGCTGGCGTGAGCACGGCCGCCCCCGCGCGGGTCATGATCTGCGACGATTCCGCGGTGATCCGCAGCGCCATCGCCCGCATCCTGGACGCCGATCCGGACATCACCGTGGTTGCCCGCGCCGCCAACGGGCGCGAAGGCGTGGACACGCTGCGCCGCGTGCCCGCCGATGTGATCGTGCTGGATATCGAGATGCCGGTGCTGGACGGCATCGGCGCGCTGCCGGAACTGCTGAAAGTCGATCCCCGCGTGCGGATCGTGATGGCCTCCACCCTGACCACGCGCGGGGCGGATATCGCGCTGCGCGCGCTGCGGCTGGGGGCGGCGGATTACATCCCGAAACCCTCGGCCGTAACCGGCCTGAATGATCTGGGTTTCCGCGCCGAGCTGCTGGCCAAGGTGAAGGGGCTGGCGCGGCTGCGCCGCGGCTTGGGTGCGGGCCCGCCGGACCGACCGACCGCGGCTCATCCCGCCGCAACTCGGCCTGTCGCAACCCGGCCCGCCCCGGGCCACCCGCCCCGGCTGCTGGCGATCGGCAGCTCCACCGGCGGGCCGCAGGCGCTGTTGCGGCTGATCGGCGATCTCGGCGCCGACATCGCCGTGCCGGTGGTCATCACCCAGCACATGCCGCCCGCCTTCACCGCCATGCTGGCCGCACACATCACCGCGCTGGGCGCCCTGCCTTGCGCCGAGGCGAAGGACCGCGAAACGCTGCTTCCCGGCCGCGCCTATCTCGCCCCCGGCGACCGTCACCTGCTGATCGAATCAACCGCCAGCGGCTTCGTCGCCCGCTTGTCGGACGCGCCGGCGGTGAATTACTGCCGCCCCGCGGTGGACCCGATGCTGCTATCCGCCGCCGCGGCCGCCGACGGCCGGGTGCTGGTGGCGATGCTGACCGGCATGGGCCATGACGGGCTGGAAGGCACCCGCGCCGTGGTCGCCGCCGGCGGCACCGCGCTGGCGCAGGACGAGGCCACCAGCGTGGTCTGGGGCATGCCCGGCGCGATCGCCCAGGCCGGGCTGTGCCACGCCGTCCTGCCGTTGGCCGAGCTTGCGCCCCGGCTCCGCACGCTGCTTCGGGGGGCGCTGCTTCGGGGCGCGCTGCTTCGGGACGCGCGGCCATGACGCTGCCCGCCGCCGCGTTCGCAACCTTCGCCGCAGTTTTGCGCGATCGCTCCGGCCTGACCATCGGCCCGGACAAGACCTATCTGCTGGAAACCCGGCTCGGGCCGATCGCGAAGCGGGAGCACCTGCCCGACCTGGCCGCGCTCGCGGGTCGCCTGCGCGCGCCCGGCGCGGAGCGTCTGGTGCGCGAAGTGGTGGAAGCGATGACCACCAACGAGAGCCTGTTCTTCCGTGACACCAAGCCGTTCGCCCATGTGCGCGCGACCGCCCTGCCGCGCCTGCATGCCGCGCGCCCGCCCGGCACGGCGTTGCGCATCTGGTCCGCCGCCGCCTCCACCGGCCAGGAAGCCTATTCCCTGGCGATGATCGCCGCCGAGCTGCGCCCCGCCCTGTCGGATCGGCGGATCGAAATCCTCGGCACCGATCTGGCGCGCGAGCCGCTGGCTCGGGCGCGCGCCGGCCTCTACACCCAGTTCGAGGTGCAGCGCGGTCTGCCGGTGCAGATGCTGGTCCGCCATTTCCGCAAGGAGGAAGCGAGCTGGCGCATCGCCGAGACCCTGCGCGCCGCGGTCACGTTCCGCGAATGGAACCTGCTGGACGATCCCAGTCCGCTCGGTCGGTTCGACGTGGTGTTCTGTCGCAACGTGCTGATCTATTTCGATCCGCCGACCAAGGCGCGGGTCCTGGACGCAATCGCGCGCCAGCTCGCCCCCGATGGGGTGCTGTATCTCGGCGGGGCGGAGACGGTGCTGGGCCTTACCGACAAGCTGCTGGCGGTGCCGGACGGCCCGGGCGCCTACCGCCCCGCGCCCCGACCGGGCGGGCTGGCGGAGCCGGCGGCGTGCTGGCCGATGCCGGACGATCCCGAAATCGCCACCATCGCCGCGGAGGCTCTGGCCGCGCTGTTCTGACCGAACACGGGTCGGCGCCGGGTACCGCGCGATTGCAAAACATGAAGCCGATTCCATCAAATCTTAACCGCCCTGCGCCCGATCCGCGCGGCGCGGCCCCTTCATCGTTGACCGGCCCGGGCCTATATGCGGGACATAACCACCCGACGGGTCGCCACCCATGTTGGACCTGTCGGTCCGAACCCTGATCGGCTTTGCCGCCCATCACCCTGCGCTGCAGGCCGGGACGATCGTGCTGGCGACCTTCATCCTGGAGGACGCGGCCACGGTGTTCGCCGCCATGGCGGCCCAATCGGGAGCCATCTCGGTGCCGCTGGCGTTGGCGTCCCTGTATGTCGGGATCGTCGCCGGGGATCTGGGTCTGTATGGCCTTGGCTGGCTGGCCGCGCGGGTCCCCGCAATGCGCCGTCTGCTCCCGCCGCAGCGGACCGAGATGGTACGCGCCTGGCTCGCCGGCCGGGTGTTCCGCGTGGTGCTGGTGGCCCGCTTCCTGCCCGGCGTCCGCCTGCCCACCTACACCACCTGCGGTTATCTGGGCGCCGATCTGCGCCGCTTCGCCGTGGCGACGGCGCTGGCGACCACGGTCTGGACCTCCGGCCTGTTCCTGGTCTCGCTGCGCATGGGCGCGGTGCTGATGGCCCATTACGGCGTCTGGCGCTGGGCTGGCGCGGTGGGTCTGGTGCTGTGCCTGCTGCTCGCCGGACGCATTCTGCGTGTCCTGTCCCGGCCGCGCCCGGCGCTGGCGGCGCCGCCGCAATGAGCCACGATCCCACCCTGTCGCTGCCCTGGTCCGGGCCGTCGCGGACCGAGCCGCCGGCGCTGTCGTTCTTCGAGTTCTGGCCCGCCGCGCTGTTCTACCTGCCGATCCTGGCACAGGCCGCCGGGCTGGCGCTGCGCTATCGTTCCGCCACGCTGCTGACGGCCGCGAACCCGGCGATCACCGCCGGCGGGTTGTGCGGGGAATCCAAGGCCGAGATCCTGGATCAGGTGGCCGGCCGCGCGCGCGCCCTGATCGCCCCGTATGTCCTGCTCGCGCCCGGCGCCACGCTGCCGGCGGCTGAGGCGGCGATGGAGGCCGCCGGACTGACCTATCCGCTTGTGGCCAAGCCCGATATCGGCTGCAACGGCGCCGGCGTACGCCGGATTGCCGATCCGGCGGCGCTCGCGCGCTACCTTGCCGGGTTTCCCGCCGATGCCGCGGTGCTGCTTCAGCAACTGGTCACGGCACCCGGCGAAGCGGGGATTTTCTATATCCGCCACCCCGACGACGCGGTCGGCCGGATCACCTCCATCACCTTGAAATCCTCGCCGGTGGTGACCGGGGACGGGCGCTCCACCCTGCGCCAACTGATCCTGGCCGATCCCCGCGCCGGGCGGATCGCGCAGCTGTATCTGCCGCGTCTGGCCGCGCAGGCCGACACCGTGCCCGCCCAGGGCACGCAGGTGCCGCTGGTATTCGTCGGCAATCACTGCCGTGGCTCGATCTTCCGCGACGGCACGGATCACGCGACCCCGGCGCTGACGGCCGCGATCGAGCGGTTGGCCCGCGCCCTGCCGCGATTCCATTTCGGCCGGTTCGATGTGCGCTTTGATACGCTCGCCGCCCTGACCCGGGGCGAGGGCTTGCAGGTGATCGAGATCAACGGTGCCGGCGCCGAGGCCACCCATGTCTGGGATCCGCGCACCCGGCTTTGGGATGCCTGGCGGGCGCAGTTCTTCCATTATGCGGCGGCGTGGCGGATCGGCGCGGCGAACCGCGCGGCGGGCGCCCGCCCGACCGGGATGCGCGCGCTGTGGCAGTTATGGCGCCGGCAGACGCGGCTGATGGCCGCCTATCCGGAAAGCGACTGATCCGAGCCGCTGATCCCCGCGCTTAGTGCGTCCACAACTCCCGCCGGCCGACGCGGAAATTATCCGCGTAGGCCTTGGGACGCAGCGTGCGCGCGGTCGGCAGCTCCACTTCCGCGTCCAACCCGTGGCGGGCGGCGTAGGCCAGGGCCTCGTCCTTGGTGGGGAAGTTCAGCCGCACCTGGGTCTGGGTGTCGGCTCCGCCGATCCAGCCCATCAACGGGTCCGCCGCGTTCGGGCGATCGGATTCGAATTCCAGCACCCAGTGATGCGTGCCGGCGCGGCCCGACTGCATCGCGGATTTCGGCGGCTGATGGATGCGGGCACGCATGGCGGAGTTCCTTCGGCAGATGGTCGGGGCGGCCGGATTTGAACCGGCGGCCTCGTGTACCCAAAACACGCGCGCTGACCAGGCTGCGCCACGCCCCGACGATAACCCGCGCTGGCTAGCACATCGCATCGCGATTGCGAAACCGGAACACGACCTACACGCCCCGCATGGACACCGCCGATCCAAGCGGGCAGCTTGGCGCAAACCCCCCGCCTTGCGGAGACCCTCCATGCCCGACTCCCTCCTCCCGGCCGCCGCGGCCGAGGCCGCCCTTGCCCGCCGTCATCGCGCCGCCGCCGCGCCGCCGCCGGCGTGGAACGCGGTCCTGGACACGATCCTGGCGCATCGTTCGGTGCGCCATTTCCTCCCCCGCGCGCTGGCGGAGCACACGCTGGAAACCCTGGTCACGGCCGCGCAATCGGCCGCCACCTCGTCGAACCTCCAGCTCTGGAGCGTGGTCGCGGTGCAGGAGCCGGCCCGCAAATCCCGCCTCGCCGAGCTCGCCGGCCAGCAGGGCTTCATCTCCCAGGCCCCGCTGCTTCTGGTGTGGCTGGCCGATCTGCACCGGCTGGAGAGTTTTGCCGCCGCGCGCGGCCAGCCGGTTACCGGCACGCTGTATCTGGAGGAGTTCATGGTCGGCATCATCGATGCCGCGCTGGCCGCGCAGAACGCGCTGCTTGCCGCCGAATCCCTGGGGCTTGGCGGGGTCTATGTCGGCGCGATGCGCAACCATCCGGAACAGGTGGCGCGCGAACTCGGCCTGCCGCCGCGCGTGTTCGCCGTCTTCGGCATGGTGATCGGCTGGCCCGACCCGGCCGCCGGCGCGGACGTGAAACCGCGCCTGCCGCTGGACGTGGTGTTGCACCGCGAGACCTACCGCCCGGCCCAGGCAGACGCCCCGATCGCCGCCTATGACGCAACCTTGCGCGCGTTCCAGCGCGAACAGGCGATGCGTCCGATCGACTGGACCGAGCAATGTATCGACCGCGTGAAGGACGCCGCCGCCTTGCGCGGGCGTGAGCACATGCGTGCCTCGCTGGCCGCGCTCGGGTTTCCGCTGCGCTGACCCGCATGAACGCCCCGATCGGCGCCAGTCTGGTACGTCGCGAGGACGCCCGCTTCCTGATCGGACGCGGCGCCTATCTGGACGATCTTCCGTTCCCCGGCGCGCTGCGGGCGGTGGTGCTGCGCTCGCCGCACGCCCATGCCAGCCTGACCGCGCTCGATGCGGCGGCGGCGCGCGCGCTTCCCGGCGTGCGGGCGGTGCTGACCGCGGCGGAGCTTGCGGCCGACGGGATCGGCCCGCTGCTGCCGACGGTGCAGGCCAATCCGCATACCGGCGCGCCGTTCGCCTTCGCCCCGCAGCCGCTGCTGGCGGCCGACCGGGTTCGCTATGTGGGCGAGCCGGTCGCGCTGATCCTGGCCGATACGCTGGCCCAGGCGCTGGATGGCGCCGAGGCGGTCGCTGTCCGCTATGAACCGCTGCCCGCCATTACCGACGCCGACGCCGCCCGCGCGCCCGGCGCGCCGCTGTTGGCGGCCGAGGCGCCGGGCAACCTGGCCCTGGCATGGGACACCGGCGATGCCGCCGCCGTGGCGGCCGCCTTCGCCGCGGCGGCGCATGTGGTGCGCCGGCGCGTGGTCAATCATCGGGTCGTCATCAATCCGATGGAACCGCGCGGCGCCGTGGCCGCCTACGATCCCGCGACCGGCCGCACCACGCTCCATCTGTCCAGCCAGAGCCTTTATGCGGTGCGCGACGCGGCCGCCGGCGCCCTGGGCCAGCCCCCCACCAGCCTGCGGGTGATCGCCCCCGACGTGGGCGGCGGCTTCGGCGCCAAGAACTTCCCGTATCCGGAACACGCGCTGATCGCCTGGGCCGCGCGCCGGGCGGGCCGTCCGGTGAAATGGATCGCGACCCGCTCGGAGCTGTTCCTGGCCGATCATCAGGCGCGCGATCATGTGGCGGACGCGGCGCTGGCGCTGGACGCCGAGGGCCGGTTCCTGGCGCTGGAGGTGGCCAGCCGCGCCAATCTCGGTGCCTACATGGCCGGCGGTTCGGGGGCGGTGCAAACCTTCCAGTACGCGCATCTCCCCGGTGGCGCCTACGCGATCCCGGCCGTGGCGCTGCATATCGAGGCGGTGTTCACCAACACCGCCCCGATCGGCGTGACCCGTGGCCCGGGCTTCGCCGAGGCCAACGCGATCATCGAGCGCCTGATCGATGCCGCCGCGTCCCAGACCGGCCTGGATCGGCTGGAGCTGCGCCGGCGCAACCTGGCGCCGGCTTCGCCGTTCACCAACGCGCTGGGGCACACGGTCGACAGCGGCGATTTCCGCGTCGCCTTCGAAGCCGCCCTGACGCGCGCCGACCAGACCGGGTTTCCCGCCCGCCGCGCCGCGAGCGCGGCGCGCGGCCTTTGGCGTGGCCTCGGCGTCGCGTACCACATCAAGGCGACCGGCGGTGCCCCGCGCGAGAACGTGGAGATCCGGTTCCTCGCCGATGGCACGGTTGCCCTGCTGACCGGCACCCAGACCATCGGCCAGGGCCACGAGACCAGCTTTCCGCAGATCCTGGCGGGGCTATTGGGCGTGCCGGCATCGGTGATTGCGCTGCGTCAGGGCGATACCGACCTGCTGCCGCTGGGCGGCGGGCATGGCAGTTCGCGCGCCACCTATATGGCCGGCACCGCCATGGTCCGCGCCAGCGCCGGGGTGATCGCCAAGGCCACGCCGATCGCCGCGCACGCGCTGTCCGCCCCGCTCGCGGAGGTCAGCTTTGCGCACGGCCTGTTCCGCGCCGCCGGCACAAATCGCGCCATAGGTCTTCTGGAGGTGGCCGCCCTGGCGCGCGACGTCGGCACGCCGCTCGACTCCTATGACGCCTGGACGCGCGAGGCGATGACCTTCCCCAATGGCTGTCACATCGCGGAGGTGGAGATCGACCCCGAGACCGGCGTCGTCCGGCTGGACCGGTATACCGCGGTCGATGACTACGGCGTCCAGATCAACCCGCGCCTGGTGGCCGGTCAGGCGCATGGCGCGATCGCCCAGGGCGCCGGTCAGGCGCTGACCGAGCAGGCGGCGTACGATCCCGCCTCCGGCCAGCCCCTGACAGGGTCTTTCATGGATTACGCGCTGCCGCGCGCGGCCGATCTGCCGGAGTTCGATCTGGCCTTCGCCGCAACCCGCTGCACCACCAATCCGCTGGGCGTGAAGGGCGCCGGGGAGGCGGCGGCGGTGGGTGCGTTCCCGGCGATCGGCAATGCGATCCGGGACGCGCTGGCCGCGTGCGGCGTGACCGCGTTGCCCGGTGCCGCCACCCCGTTCGCGGTGTGGCGGGCGATCCAGGCGGCTGGCCGCATGAGCGGGGTTTAATTGCTCCGTCGGTGGAATGGTTACCCGTCCCGGTGCATGTGGGGTCCGTTGACGCGCGCCGGCTTCGCGGTCATGCCATCGCCGCGATGGCCGGGCCGCTTCGGCGGGCGCACCGATCAGGCTTGACCTTTGTTAGGGAGACACCGATGCAACTCGGCACCGATCATGACCCGCGCAGCCGGGCCCCGCGCCGCTGGCGCCGCGCCTCGCTCGCGGGGCTGCTGCTGGCCGGCAGCGCGCTGGGAGGTGGCACGGTCGCGCTGTTCCGCCCCATCACCCCGGCTCAGGCCGCGCCCGCTCCGGCTGCCCCCGCTCCGGCCAACGCGCTGAACGCCACCCAGCAGGCGGCGATGCCGCAGCAACTGCCCAGCTTCACCCATCTGGTGGCCGAGGTGAAACCGGCGGTCGTATCCGTCACCAACTACCTCAAGCAGCAGCCGCAGCCGCAGATGCCGCAGCCGGGCGGGCCGCAGCTGCCGTTCCCGTTCAACCAGTTCCCGTTCAACCAGATGGTGCCGCATCCGCAGGCGGTGGAAGCCCGCGGCTCGGGGTTCATCATCGACAGTTCGGGCCTGATCGTCACCAACAACCATGTGGTCAAGGGCGCCGACCGGATCACCGTCACCTTCGATAACGGCAAGACGGTCCCGGCCAAGGTGGTGGGAACCGATCCGCGCACCGATATCGCGCTGCTCCAGGTCTCGGTCGGGCATAAATTGCCGTATCTGGAGCTTGGCAATTCGGATCATGCCGAGCCGGGCGAATGGGTGATCGCGATCGGCAATCCGTTCGGCCTGTCGGAAACCGTGACGGCGGGCATCGTCTCGGCGCTGGGGCGCAATATCGGCGCCGGGCCGTATGACAAGTTCATCCAGGTCGATGCGCCGATCAACGAAGGCAATTCGGGCGGGCCGCTGCTGACGCAGAACGGCAAGGTGATCGGGATGAACACCGCGATCCTCTCGCCCACCGGCGGGTCGATCGGCATCGGCTTTTCGATCCCGTCGAACATGATCATCAAGATCACCAACGATCTGCGCAAATATGGCCACGTGACCCGCGGCTATATCGGAGTGGAGGCGCAGGCGATCTCGGGGGCGATGTCGAAGGCGCTGGGTCTGCCCAGCAAGGACGGCGCGCTGATCGCGGCGGTGGAGCCGAACACCCCGGCGCAGCGCGCCGGCGTGCTGCCCGGGGACGTGATCACCGCGGTGAACGGCACCACCATCGCCAGCCCGCGCGACCTGGCCGATCAGGTGGCCGAGGTGAAGCCGGATACCGCCGCGAAACTGACGATCATCCGCCACGGCAAGCCGATGACGCTTGCGGTGACGGTGGCCGAGATGCCCAGTCAGAAAGTGCTGGCGAGCGCGGTGCAGCCGGGCCATGCCCGGTCCACGCTGGGCTTGGCGCTGGGGGCGTTATCGCCCGGCATGGCGAGCCAGCTCAATCTGCCCGAGGGCACCGACGGCGCGCTGGTCACCGGGGTGAAGCAGGGCTCGCCGGCGCAGAACGCGGGCGTCTCACCGGGGGATGTGATCGTGGGCGTCGGTACCACCGCGGTGCATAATCCGGTGGAGGCGGCGCACGCGATCGATGCCGCGCTGAAGGCGGGCGGGCAGGTGGTGGCGTTGCGTATCATGCATAACGGCCAGCCGGCCTTTGTGGCGATCAAGCTGCCGGGTAAGACCGGGTAGCGGGTTGATCGGGCGGAGCGCCGGCGCCACTCTGCCGGCCCTCCGCCCCGGTTCCACGCATGACGCCACGCTATCTCGACCCCGCCAGCGGCGCGACCTTCCCGCTGGACCCACCGCGCTGGTGCGGCGACGATCACGCGCCGCTGCTGCTGACCGATCTGCCGGGCCTGACACGGCGCGCGCTGGACCCGGCGGCGCGGGGCGTGTGGCGCTACCGCGCCGCGCTGCCGTTCGTGCCGCGCGCGCCGATCTCGCTCGGGGAGGGGGGCACGCCGCTGCTGGCGGTGTCGCTCTATGGCGCGGCGGTCGCGGTCAAGGCGGAATGGATGATGCCGACCGGCAGTTTCAAGGATCGCGGCACGACCGTGATGCTGTCGCTGCTGCGCGCGCAGGGCGTGGGGGCGGTGCTGGAGGATAGTTCGGGCAATGGCGGCGCCTCGGTCGCGGCCTATGCCGCGGCCGGCGGGATGGCGGCGACCATCCTGGCCCCGGCCGCCACCAGTGCCGCGAAGACGTTGCAGATGCGCGCCCATGGCGCGGCCCTGGAGCTGATCCCAGGCAGCCGGCAGGACACCTCGGCGGCGGCTTTGCGCCGGGCCGGGCAGATTTTCTACGCCAGTCACGCCTGGCACCCGTTCTTCCTGCACGGCACCAAAACCCTGGCCTATGAGCTGTGGGAGGATCTCGGCTTCGTCGCACCGGACAATGTCATCGTGCCCTGCGGGGCGGGGTCGAACGTGCTGGGTTGCGCGATCGGCTTCGGGGAATTGCAGCGCGCTGGCATGATCGCGCGCATGCCACGCATTTTCGCCGTCCAGCCGGCGGCCTGCGATCCGGTCGTCGCGGCCTGGGCCGGCCGGACGCCCGGCCCGGTAGCGCCGACCATGGCCGAGGGCACCGCGATCGCCGCGCCGACCCGTCTGCGCGAAATCCTGGCCGCGCTGCGCGCCAGCTTCGGCGGCGCGGTGGCGCTGACCGAGGCCGAGATCGGCGCCGCGACGCGCACGCTTGCCGCGGCGGGGCTGTTCGTGGAACCGACCGCGGCGCAGGCGGCGGGCGGGTTCGCGCGCCTGCTGGCCGACGGCGTCATCGGACCGCGCGAAACCACGGTTGTGGTGCTGACCGGCAGCGGATTGAAGGCGGCGGCGCGATGGTCGGAGCTGCTGGCGGAGCCTTAGCGCGGCCGGCCGCTACCACAGCGTGATCACGGTGCGCAGTCCCAGCACCGCCTCGTTGCCCACCCGGCGCGACGGATCGAGCGGGTCCGGCACCCCGCCGCCCGGGGCGATCACGTACTGGAAATCCGGTTGCAGCTGCCACCAGGGCGTGATCTGCATCTGATACGTAAGCTCGATGAACGCCTCGGTCCCCTGCACCGGATAGGCGCTGGCGGTGAAGAACCCGGTATCCTGGTCCAGCGCCGCGACCGCCCCGCTGAGTTTCGCCACGCCGAAGCCGATCCCGGCGGTGTCGTTGTCGCGCCCGGGGAACGGATCCGACAAGGTCAGCCCGCCATTGGCGCTGAACGAGATCAGGTTGCGATCCGCCGGCGCCCCCATCGCGCGCAGGAACACCGCCAGCGCGCGCGGATTGTTCGGCCCCGGCCGCCAGATTGTCTGATCGACCACGGCATAGAGACTGGCATCCCCGGGATGCCGCCGCGGGACCCCGTTCGAGGCCGGGCTGGCGAGCGACACCCCCGCGCTGTCGTAGTGCTGGTCCGGAAACCATCCGGAATCGTACCAGACCCCCAGCTTGTAGGTGCCGTCCAGACCGTTGGATCGGCGGGACTGGTAGTCGAGCTCGGCGATCCACAGCGCGCCGGTGTTGCGGTTGAATGCCAGGCCGGCGGCCTCGGCGCCGCGCAGTTGGGAATCATCGGCGAACGGCCCGCCGGGCGGATTGTCGTCGAACACCCCGGCCAGCACGGTCAGCGCCTTGGTCGGATGCGCGCGCACCCGCACGCCGAGCGCGGATAGCGGATAGGCCGGCCCGCCCGCATAGAGATCGGCCGACGGCAGCATCGGCCAGCCCATCATCGTGTTGATGAACAGACCGGAGCCGTGGCTGGTGATGAACTCGTTGTCGATGCTCTGCTGACCGAGCTTCACATCGACCCGGCCGCCGAAGAAGGATTGCTGGTACCACAGTTCCCACAGCCGCGTGGCGCGGTTAGCCTCGATCCCGCTTGCGGTTTGCAGCGTGTCCAGATTATCCGCGCTCAGGTTGCGGCCGTGGATTTGCAGCGCGCTCACGTTGAAGATCCCGCCCGACCAGCCGAACGCCTGGCGTGTATCGAGCCCGAGGCTCATTTCGGTCAGGCCTTCGTAATCCGCGCCGCGGCGCAACCCGCCGGTGAGGTTGCCCAGCACCTCGCTGGTTTCCTGCAACCCGAGCGTGATGCCGGCCCGCCCCAGCGCCGTACGCAGGCCCAGCGGATCGCCGAGCAGACTGCTTCGGTCCCAGAGGTCGGTGGGCGGAGCGGTGGGCGCGGGTTGCGCGCGGACGGCGGCGTGGCTGGCCAGCAGCATCAGGCCCACCATCGCCGCCAGCGTGCGACGCGACGGCAGCGCGGTCCCGATCATCGCAGCGCCACCACGCGCCCGGTGCTGGAGGCGACATAAAGAAGCCGCTCCCCGGGCACGGGCGCGGTCAGCACCGCATCGCTGGCATAGCGCCACAACATCCGCCCCGAGTCCTGGGCGAACGCCGCGACCGCGTGATCGCCGATCTTCAGTACCACCGCGCCGTGCCACGGCGTCGGCGCCGAGAACGGCGTGCCACCCAGCGCGGCGGACCATAGCGGTTTCCCGCCGGTCGCGGCGTAGGCGCGCAATTCCCCGGCGCGGTTGGCCACGATCACCGCCGGTCCGGCCAGTACCGGTGCGAAATCGGTGTAATCCGCCATGCGCGCCTGCCAGAGCTGTTTGCCCGCACCCAGCGTCAGCGCGGACAAGCTGCGATCCTCCGACGTCAGATAGACGGTCCTGCCGCGCCGCGCGACGGCGCTGTCGATCGGCCCGTTGGTCATGAAGCTCCAGCGCGGCTTGCCGCTCGCCAGATCATAGGCGTGCAGCGTGCCGCCGCGATTGCCGATCACCACGATCCCATCGGCGACCATGGGCGCGGCGACGAAGCCGTAGCCGGTGACCGCGCGCCAGCGCACCGCGCCGGTCTTGGCATCGAGCGCGTAGACGTCGTGATCGGCGGAGCCGAACACCACCAGGCCGCCGGCCTCTACCGGCGCGGTCAATCTCGCGCCATCGCCACGGAACTGCCAGACCCGCCGCGACGGAATCCGGCCCGTCGGCGCGAACGCATACAGGCTGTGTCCGTCGGTTTGTGCCAGCAGCAGCTTGCCGGCCATGTGGGTATCGTGGCTGCACATGCATTCCGGCGGCTGGGTGCGCGCGTAGTGCCAGATCATCTGCCCGGTGGCCGCGTCCAGTGCGCGCATGAAATGGGTCGCGCCGATATCGGAGGCGACGAACACCTGGCCGCCGGCGACCGTGGGCGACTTCTGGATCGCCCCGCCGGTTGCAAAACGCCAGGCGGGCCGCCCGGTCGCGCGATCGAGCGCGAACAGGTTCCACCCCTCGGGCTGCGTGCTGGCGATCAGGACGCGCTGCGCG
>DAHWDR010000340.1:0-7338 GCA_027330745.1 Acetobacteraceae bacterium
GATGCCGTGCTGGAGTTCGTCGCCACCGGCGGCTACGCGCTGGCGGCCTATGACCGCCACCGCAAACTGTTCCGCGACGCCGAGGGGCGGTTCCATGTCCGCTCCGCCCGCATCGCGGCACAGCACCGCATGAATATCGGCACCATCGTGGAAGCGCCGATGCTGCGCGTGCGCCTGGCCGGCCGTCGTGGCGCCGGGCCGGTGCTGGGAGAGGTCGAGGAGTATTTCGCCGCCCAGCTCCGTCCCGGCGACAGCTTCGTCTTCGCCGGTCGGCAGCTGCGCTTTCTGCGTCTGCGCGAGACCACCGTGGAAGTGGCGGACTCCGCCGGCACACGCGATCCGCTGGTCCCGGCCTATGCCGGCGGGCGGCTGCCGCTTTCGACCCATCTCGCCACCCGCGTGCGCGGGTTGTTTGCCGATCCGGCTCGCTGGGCCGTGTTCCCCGACCCGGTGCGGGAATGGCTGCGGTTGCAGCGCTCCGTCTCGCGCCTGCCCGGCGCGCAGGGGCTGCTGGTGGAGACATTCCCCCGCGCCGGGCGCTGGTACCTGGTGGCCTACAGCTTCGAGGGCCGCAATGCGCATCAGACCTTGGGCATGTTGCTGACGCGGCGGATGGCGCGCGCCGGATTCGCGCCGCTGGGCTTCGTCGCCACCGACTACGTGGTGGGGATCTGGTCGGCCTCGCAGCCCACCGGTATCGCCGCCCTGTTCGACCAGGACATGCTGGGCGATGATCTGGAGGCATGGATGGCGGAGAGTTCGATGTTGCGCCGGGGCTTTCGCAACGTGGCGGTGATCGGCGGTCTGGTGCAGCGTCATCAGCCCGGCGCCGAGCGTTCGCGTCGCCAGGTGGTGGTCAACACCGACCTGATCTACGACGTGCTGCGCAAGCACCAGCCGGATCACGTGCTGCTGCGCGCGGCGCGGGCCGACGCGGCTTCGGGCCTGATCGATCTGGGGCGGCTGGCAGCGTTCCTGGCGCGCATCCGCGGGCGGATCGTGCATATGGCGCTATCGCGGGTCTCGCCGCTGGCGATCCCGGTGCTGCTGGAGATCGGGCGCGAGAGCGTGCGCGGAGGCGCCACCGAGGACGCGCTGCTCGCGGAAGCGGAGGCCGAGACCTTGCTGGCCGAGGCCACCGCCGCGCCGTCGCGGCGCCATCGGCAGGGGGCGCTGGCCCTCTCGTGACCGCCGCCCCCCTGCACCTGGCCGGCGAGCGCCTGATGCTCGATCCCGACGGCGCGCTGGTATGGCCGGCCGCGCGGCTGCTGGCGGTCGCCGATCTGCACCTGGAGAAAGGCTCGGCCTTCGCCGCGCGCGGGATGCTGCTGCCGCCGTATGACAGCCGCGCGACGCTCGACCGGCTGACCCGGCTGCTGCGCCGCTGGTCGCCGCGGATCGTGCTGGCGCTGGGCGATTCGTTCCATGATGCGGGCGGACCGGCGCGCCTGCCCGCCGCCGAGGCGGCGCGGGTCCGCGCCATCGCCGCCGCGCATCGCCTGATCTGGATCGCCGGCAATCACGACCCCGGCGCGCCGGCCGGGCTGGGCGGCGAAGCGGCTGATGTTTTCACCGTCGGGCCGTTCCTGTTCCGCCACGAACCGGCGGGCGGGCGGGAGATCGAGATTTTCGGTCATCTGCATCCCAAGGCGGCGATCGCCTCGCGCGGCGGCATGGTGCGGCGGGCCTGTTTCGTGACGGACGCGCGGCGCGTGCTGCTGCCGGCCTTCGGCGCCTATACCGGCGGGCTGGACGTGCGCGATCCCGCGATCGCGCGCTTGTTCGGGCCGGCGGCGCGGGTGTTCCTGCTCGGCACGGACCGCCTGTTCAGCTTTCCCCTGGCCATGCGTCCTGGGCCCATGCGTCCTGGGCCCATGCCGGGGCTGCGCGCATGATCCCGCCGGTCGCCATCGTCATCGCCGGGGCATTCCTTGCCGCCGTGCTGCGCGGCTTCACCGGCTTCGGCTTCGTCATGGCGGCGGTTCCGATCCTGTCGCTGGCCCTGCCGCCGATCCAGGTGGTGCCGCTGGCGTTGCTGTTGCAGATCGAGATCAGCGCGCTCGATCTGCGCCAGGCGGTGCGCATCTGCGATCGCCATGCGCTGGCCTGGTTGGTGCCGGGGATGATCGCGGGTACGCCGATCGGCGTCGCGGCGCTGGCGGCGCTGGCGCCCGGGGCGGCGCGCGTGGCGATCGGCGCGATGATCCTGGCTGCGGTCGCGGTGCTGGCGAAGGGGATGCGGCTGCCGCCCCAGCCCTCGCGCCTGGTGACGCTGACGGCGGGATTGGTCGCCGGCGTGTCGAACGGGCTGGCCGGCATGTCGGGGCCGCCGGTGGTGACCTATCTGCTGGCGCTGCCGCTCAGTACGGCGGTGATCCGGGCCACGTCGATCGTGTTCTTTGCGGTTACGGCGGCCGCGGCGTTGGTGCCGATGACCTGGCACGGGCTGGTGGGGCGGGCGACGCTGGTGTGGTCCGTGGCGGCGCTTCCGGCCCTGTTCGTCGGTGCGCGGCTGGGGCGGTTCGGGTTCCAGCGCAGCCCGGCGACTTGGCACCGGCGCGTGGCATTGGTGGTGTTAGGCGTGCTGGGGACGGGTTTGATCCTGCGCGGTCTGGTCAGCCGCTAGCGCGGGCCGCGGCGATGAAGGCGCGGATGCGGGCGGGGTCCTTGACGCCCGGCGCGGTCTCCACGCCCGAGGACACGTCCACCGCCACCGCGCCGGACGCGGCGATCGCCCCCCTCACCGTTTCGGGCGTCAGACCGCCGGCGAGGATCCAGGGTGCGGGCGCGGACCAACCGCGCAACAGGGTCCAGTCGAAGGTCGCGGCATTACCGCCGGGGCGGGTGGCGCCGGCTGGGGGTTTGGCCTCGATCACCAGGCGCGCGGCGGCGCCGGCTTCCCGTGGCAGGTCGGCTTGCGTGGCGACCCCGACGGCGTGCCAGACGGGAATGCCGAAGCGCGCGGCCAGGGCCGTCACGCGCGCCGGGGCGGCGTAAAGCTGCAAAGCGTCCAGGGGGATCGCTGCCAGCGCCGCCGCAATCTCGGCCTCGGTGGGATCGACGAACAGGCCGACGCGGGCCGGGCCGCCGGGGCGCGCAGCGGACAGGGCGGCGGCCTGGTCGGGCGTGACGGCGCGGGGGGAGGGGGGGAAGAAGACGAACCCGACCCAGTCCACTCCGGCGTCGGCCGCCGTTGCAAACCCGGCGGGATCGTTCAGGCCGCAGATTTTGACTTGCATGGTGCGGCTCCGCGTGTCGGTGACGGCTTATGCGCGGCAGCCGACGGGATCAAGATGTCCGATTACGCGTACGGCGGTCTGCGCAGCGATTTTGCGCGGCCATTTTTCGTGCTTGCCGGGTTTATTGTATCATGTTAGCGCAATTTTCGACTATCCTAGGGAGCGAGGCGCATGGAAGATGCCGCCGCACAACGTGCGTGGGTAACCCGGGTTCTGGGATACCGATTCCCCGCTACCTCGGGCACGCTCGATCTGGCGCCGTTGCGGGTGCGCTGGCGTCAGGCGCGGGCGCAGGCCGATCAGGATCTGGCCGCGTTCGAGGCCGCGTTGCTCTCGAACGCAGCGATGAAGGCGGATCCCCGCTTTGCCTTTGTGCGGGCCGCCGCCGCTGAGATCCCGAACATGCTCCCGCGGACCGGCGCTGCCATAGACGCGCTGCTGGCCGCCCGGGAACCCAAGCCCGGCGGCGCACGTGAGGCCCTTGGCCTGTTGGACGCCTATCGCGGCGCGCTTGACGCCGCCCAGGGCCTTGCCCGGCTGGAGGCGTTCGCCGCGCAGCGGCTGAAGATACGACTCGGGCTACGCGCGACCCTGGCCGCCGCGACCGATGAGATCGCTACCAGGCTGCGCGCAGCCGCATGAAACGGATCGGCCCCTCATGAGCTTTACCGGATCGACCAGGCAATCGCAGCAGCAAACCCGGACCGGATCTTCGCGCGGTTCGACTGGCGTTGTCAGCGTCTTCAGCGAGGACGTCGATGAGCTGCAGCAAGTGCTGCGCGGCATTCCCGACCGCCCGGCCAAGAGCCTGATGACCTTCGAGGAACTGCAGGCGAAGATCGGCTCCGCGCCGAAGAAGGACCGGCTGGGCGGACTCTACAAAATGTCCTCCCGCTACAAGGCGATCGGGCAGAAGCTGGCTGCGGTCAAGGCGACGCTGGCGAAGGCGACTCTCGGTAAAATTGCCGACGAGGGCGGGCGTGAGCAGTTCGAGTCGGCACTCGGTGGCCAGCTCGACGAGATCGTCGCCGCCGGGCAGCGCTATCAGAAAAAGCACACCGGCAAAAAGGGTCGCGCGGTCCAGGATCTGCTGGACGATGTCGAGCGGTTTCGCACCGAGATCCCGGGTATCCTTGATGGATTGACCGACGATACGGATGCGTTCCCGGACGACCTTCCCCTCGACCAGGCGATGGTTGCCAAGGGCGGCGGGATCAAGCCGGGGCAGCTCAAGGGCGTCGGTCTCGCGCATTGCGCATTCACCAGGTTCAACGACAACACGCGCGAGGGGCCGTCGCAGGAACTTGGCAAGGGCAACGTCAACTCGGTCCAGCTGGTCAAGCATGGCGGTGTCGAGCGGGTGTTCAAGGAAGAGCAGCAGACCGATAACAGCAAGGCCTGGGCGCCGCAGTTCATGGGGATCGATGTCAAGACCGATCCGCGCTATGGCAACCGCAACGTCGCCGGCGGCGTCCTGGGCAAACTGCTCGGGACCACGGTGATGCCGGAGTCGCGTTTCGCGGTCAACGATGGCAAGGTCGGGCTACTGATGGAAAAGGCGCCCGGTAAGACACTGGCGCAGTTGCTGAAAAGCAAGGATATCGACGAGGACAGTTTCAACCCGAAGGCGATGGCCAGCTTGCAGCAGCAGCTGATGGACATGGAAGCGTGCGACATCCTCACCGGCCAATCCGATCGCCATCCCGGCAATTACATGATCGACATCCAAGGCGATCGGGTGACTGTTACCGCGATCGACAACGATTTCGCATTTCCCAACACCGACAACGTCACCTTCGGCGACAAGACCCGGATCCCGCTTGTGTTCCCGGGCATGAACTCGATCAAGACGCTGCCGGCGCTGATGAGCAAGACGGTCGCCGACCGGATCAAGGCGATCGATTTCGACCGCGATGTCGCGCCGTCGTATCAGGGTCTGCTCGACGTGTCCGAGATTCGCGACGCGAAGACCCGGTTCCAGGCGCTGCGCGACCATGTCGTCAAACTCGAGCAAAACGGCTGCATCGTCTCCGATTGGGAGAAATGGCGTGGCCCACGACCGGAGCGCCTTACGGCGACCGCGTTCCTTGCCGCGCAAGGCGAGGGCTCGAGCCTGTTCGGCCGGGATTTCGGCACGGCCTTGGATCTTTGATTCGGTAACGGAGCGGCAGATGGCAGACGATACGATGAACCCGGCCGAGGACGCCGAACCCAGCGCGCTCGAGGAGGCGTTTCATCGCTACCAGGAGAGCGGCCTCCGGCTGCCGCCGGTGCCGCGGCAGCTGGTGGACGAGCTCGACGAGTTCGCCGATTGGCAGTGGGGCAGCGAGGATCTTGCACTTGAGGATCGCGACGGCTTCCTTGCCGCCGCCCGCGCGCCCGGCGGCGACATCGCGGTTGCATTCGGCCATGTCGGGCATGGCGTCAGCAGCTGGTGGCTGTGCTACCGGCTGCAACTTGACGCCATCGCGGTCTTTGTCCGGCTGGTCTATGGCGGCGTCTATGAAGATACCGAGGCGAACCTGCCCGGGATCAACGCGACCGCTGCCGGTCTGGAGCCGCTCATTCCGGCTGCCGAGGCAGCCAAGGCGGCCGGGCGCTTCCGCGGTGGGCATCGGCTGATCGTGGTGATCGACGAGAAGCAAGACAGCTTCTGGGAGATCGCCGGCGGGCCCGACGCCCCGCATTCCGCCGCCGATCCGATCGCGGCGGCGATGGCATTCCTCGGCCAGCCGGTGCTGGATGACGCGTCGGCGGCGGAGTCACCGTAGACAGCGCGCGAAGGCGTCACCGACTCTATATCATCATCGAAATAATTGCGGCGGCAGCGGCGGGATCCGCAGCGGTGGTGATCGGGCGGCCGACCACGATCCAGTCCGCCCCGGCCGCCGCCGCCTGCCCGGGCGTCATCACGCGGGCCTGATCGCCCAGCGCGGCGCCGGCGGGGCGGATGCCGGGGACCACAAGTCGTGGCGCCGGGCCGAATTCGGCGCGCAGCGGCGCGACCTCGTGCGGGCTGCACACCAGCCCGTCCGCTCCGGCCGCCAGCGCCAGCCGCGCCAGCCGCAGCACTTGGTGCGCTGCGCCGTCCGCCACGCCGGTTGCCGCCAGCGCGGCGTCGTCCAGGCTGGTCAGGACGGTCACCGCCAGAAGCAGCGGCCGGGCCGGGCCGGCCGCCTCGGCCGCGGTGCGGGCGGCGGCGATCATCGCCGCGCCGCCGGCGGCGTGCAGCGTCAGGAAATGCGGGGCCAGCGGCGCGACGGCGCGCACCGCCCCGGCGACGGTGGCCGGAATGTCGTGCAGCTTGAGATCCAGGAATACCCGCAGCCCGGGCGCCGCTGCGGTCACGGCGCGATAGCCCGCGGCGCCATGGGCGAGGAAGAACTCAAGCCCGAGCTTCACCATACCGACATGCGGGGCGAGGAGGCGTGCCCAGGCGGTGGCGCGTGCGGTCTCGGCGGTGTCCAGCGCGACGATCAGGCCGGTCATGTCAGGGAGCGCCGAGCGCCGGCGGTCCCGGCGGCGACATGGATGGCGGGGCAGGACGCGCGGCGGCGAGTTCTTCCTCCAGCCGGCGCACCCGAGCCTCGGCGCGGCGGGCGCGGCGGCGGTGGCGCAGTTCGCTGAGTCGCACGACGATCCCGCCGATCAGGAAGCCCAGCGCGGCGGCGCCCAGCACTACCAGCGACAGCGGCGCCTGCAACGACAGGCCGGTGGGCCACAGGCCGAGGCTGACGGCCGCGCGATTGGACAGCGCGAACAGGATCAGCACCAGCAGGAAGGGCGCGGCGATCAGCAGGCGCATTTCGGGTTCCTTCGTGCCCGGCGGCGGTGCCAGATCGGGCGGGGGTGGTCAAGCCGGCGCGCGCCGCCGCGTCGGCCATTTTGGGATTCCGCATGCCGGCTAAACCGAGGGATCAGAATACATATTACGATACAACAACGGATTGGGCGCACGAAATCCCCGCCCGCTCAGCCCCGAATTTTTGCCAGGTCCCAGATCGTCCGCCCCGGAAACCCGCGCCACACCGGGCGCCGGTCGCGCCCCGGCGGGACGTCCATGCAACACTGCGCCAGAACATCCGTCTCCGGCGCCGCC